>NZ_JBFBGN010000140.1:0-16838 GCF_040684675.1 Streptomyces sp. NPDC089915
CTACGACAAACGAGCCCGCCACTACCAAGCCCTGGTCACCCTCGCCTGCCTGCGACTATGGCTCCCCACCTGACATTGCGGACAGGCCCTAGGACGAGGGTGAGGACGACGGCGAGGGCGTCATGTCCTTCTGGGCGGACGCCGGCAGGTTGTACACGTGCTCGGGGGTCAGGACGCTGGTCAGCGCCTGGCCGAAGACCGTGCTCGGCTCCTCCTGCTGCCCGTACGGGATGTCGGTGTTGAGCAGGACCACCATGGTCGCCTGCTGCTCGGGCAGGTACATGGTGAGGGACTGGTAGCCCGGCAGCGAACCGTTGTGGCCGATCCAGCCCTGCACGTCGAAGATGCCCAGGCCGTAGCCCGCGCCCGGGATGCTGGTGGGCGGGGTCTCGAGGCGCTGCTTCTGCATCTCGGGGCTGACCATCCGTGTGCCGTCGGGGAAGACTCCGGTGGCCAGGGTCTTCGCCCAGATCCGCAGGTCGTGCAGGTCGGAGATCATCGCCCCCGCGGCCCAGCCCCAGGAGGGGTTCCAGTCGGTGGCGTCCTCGGTCTTCCCCGACGCCGTCTGCTGCGTGTAGCCCTGGGCGTGCGGGGTGGGGAAGGAGGCGTCGTCGGGGAAGCTGGTGCGGTTCATTCCGGCGGGGCGCAGGACGTGGTCGCGGATGTAGGCGGGGAGCGGCTGCCCGGACTGCTTCTCGACCACCAGGCCGAGCAGGATCAGGTTGGTGTTGGAGTAGTTGAACTCCGCGTTCGGTGCGAAGATCACCGGCTTGGGCGCCTTGAAGGCGTAGTCCAGCAGTTCCCGGGGGGCGAAGTGGCGCGTCGGGTCGGTGGTGAGCGCCTTGTAGAAGGGCTCCGTCGCCGTGTAGCTGAGCAGGCCGCTGCGCATGCCCGCGAGTTCCCTGAGGGTCACCTTGTCGCCGTTGGGGACGCCCGCGATGTACTTGCCGATGGGGTCGTCCAGGCCCAGCTTCCCCTGCTGGGCGAGCTGGAGCACCGCCGTCACGGTGAATGTCTTGGTCTCACTTCCGATGCGCGAGTACAGGTTCGTCGCCATCGGCTTCTTCGTCGCCTTGTCGGCGATGCCGAAGGCCCGCGTGTACTCGCCCTTTCCGGGTGCGGATATCCCGACGATGACGCCCGGGACACCGGTCTTCTTCAGCACGTCCTGGACGGCCCGGTCCAGCCTCGCGGCCGTGGCGGCGTCGAGTGCGGGGAAGCCGCCCGCCGGGGAGGGCGCCGCCGAGGCGGTCGGCTGGGGGGCGGGCTGCGGTCCGCTGGCAAGGGCGCTGGTCGCCGGGAGGGCGAGGAGGCCCGCGGTGGCGAGCCCCACGCAGGTCTTCCGGTACCGGCGCTGTCGGTTTTCTGCACGGCTCACGGCTGCCTCCTACCCGACCGGGACGTGGCGTCCTTCCCAGGTTAGGCAGGGGCCGTGTCCACCCGCACGGCGGAACGGAGGGCGGACCCGGCCGCCCCGCCCCGCCTACCCGGCCCGGTGGACGAGGACGGCGTTGAACTGGGCGCCGGCGAGGAGGGCCAGGTTGGTGACCCACAGCCACACGAGGAAGACGATGCTCCCGGCCAGTGAGCCGTACAGCCGGTCGTAGGTGCCCGACTCGGCGTAGAGGGTGAACAGGCCCGAGGCGCCGAGCCACAGGAGTGCCGCCAGCACCCCGCCGGGCAGGCAGCGACGCGCTCCGCGGGCGGGGCGGGGGCCGGTGCGGTAGAGGACGAGGATCAGGGCCGTGACGATCAGGAGCAGGACCGGCCACCGCAGGAGGGTCAGCGCGTCGCCGCCGGCGTGACCGGTGGCCGCGGCGAGCCGGCGGACCACGGGGCCGGTGGCGACGAGGCAGGCGGCCGCCGTCACCAGCAGGGCCAGCAGCGCCGCGGCGGTCAGGGCCAGGACGTGTGCCGAGCGCAGGGGCGGGCGGGTGTCGGGCAGCCGGTGCATGGTGTGCAGGGCGCGGCGGAAGACCGCCAGGTAGCTGGAGGCCGACCACAGGGCGCTCAGGACCGCGCCGCCGATCAGGAGACAGGGGGAGGACGGGCCCGAGGTCAGGCCGTCCAACGCCTCCCGCAGTACCTGGGCCGACTGGGGAGGGGCGTACGAGGTGAGGTCGAGGATCAGGCGCTCGCGGGTGCCCGCGCCGGCGAGCCCGACGAGGGAGACGCACACGAGGAGCGCGGGGACCAGGGCGAGGACCGCGTAGTAGGTGAGCGCCGCCGCCTGGTCGGCGACGTTGTCGTCCCAGAGCCGTACGGCGGTGCGGCGCAGGGCCTCGGCGGTCCGTCCGACCGGGGTCTGGCGTGCGGGGGTCTGGTGTGCGGGGGCGCGTCGGTTCGCGTCGAGGGGGTTCAGGGTGTTCGGTGCCACGGGCCGCTCTTGCCCCGGATGTGCGGCGCCATGCGCGGTGGGGGCTCCCCATGGGGCGGATGCCCCGTCAGTTCGAGTTGTCCCGGGTGTGGTTGTCGCCGGGTGGGGGGTGCGTCAGCCCCTTGCGGCGGGGTACACGCGCCTGCACGGTACGGAGCCCGTCACGGAGGGAGCGGTCGATGGACGTGCGCGGGAGGCTCGCCGCGGTGCGCCGGGCGAAGTGGAGGCGGCGGACCGAGAGGGTGGGGACGGTGCGGGAGAACCCCCGCGTCGTCCGGCCGCCCGCGCGGCCCGCGCTGCGGGCGGTGGCGATGCTGGCCGCCTTCGCCGGGACGGTGCTGTTCAGCCTGGTCCTGGCACACGTCACCCTGGAGCCCTCGGCGGCCTCGGTCGGGCTGGTGCACAGCAACACCCGCCCGGGCGCCTCCATCGGCCCGTACCTCGACGGCGCATCCGTCAGGGAGGCCTTCGTGCAGCTCGGCGGGAACGCCCTGCTCGGTGTTCCCTTCGGGGTGCTGCTCCCGGTCCTCCTCCCGCAGGCCCGCGGGCTGCTGAGGGTGGCGGTGGTGACGGCGGTGGTGATGACGCTCGTCGAACTGATCCAGGGCGCCCTGGTCGCCGGGCGCGCCTTCGACGTGGACGACGTCATCCTCAACACGGCCGGAGCGCTGCTCGGTTACCTCCTCCTGGGCCGCCGGATGGGCAGGGCCGTCCATCCGCGCCGCCGCCACTGGTGGCACCGCCTGACCCGCCGCGGCGGGTCCCCCGTGAGGGAGGTGGGGCCGACGGCTGGTGACTGACGCCCGGCCCGCGCGGCCCGGTCGGGTCACCAGGCGCCGTCGGGGACCTCGTCCCGTCCCGGGGGCCGGGGCGGGAGTCCGTCGGTGCGGGCTCCGGGGACTGTGCGGCCGCGTTCGCGGGGCGGGGCGGCCCCGGTGGCCGGGGCGAGCACGATCAACGCGTCCTCGGGGCCGAAGGCCAGCCGCTCCCGCTTGTCGGGGTTCAGCCGCACCCCGTACGAGGGGCCCTGCGCGGCGGCCTCGTGGAGCCGGTAGCCGATGACGCAGTGCCCCTGGCGGCGGCCGGACTCGACGACGGTGGCGAACGCGACGGGGCGGCCGGGGCGGACGTATCCCGTCGCGGGCCTCAGGTGGAGGGTGTCGCCGTCGGCCGAGAACAGGCTGTCGAAGACGGCGGCGAGGTGCCGGTTCTCCGCGATCTGCGTCATCAGGAGGCTGATGAGCCGGCCGCCGACGATGAAGTCCGCGCCCTCCCGGGCGGGCGCCAGCAGCCGGTTCCGGTCGTCCGTCATCTCGGTCACGACGGCCAGTTCACGGCCGGCGGCCTCCTCCAGCGCGCGCAGGTGGAGCAGGGTCACCAGGGTCCTGTCGTCACCGGTCAGCGCCCCGGGCGCGGTGTCCCGGACGTCGTATCCGAGGACGACGGCCCGGTCGAAGGACAGGACGTCCAGCTCGTCCAGGACGCGCGGATCGGTGATGTCCCCGCTGCGGACGTCGACGCGCATCCGCCGGCCCACCGCCAGGGCGCAGCGGTCGGCCTCGCGGAGGAGCTCCGAGCCCTCCGCGATGACGGTGAGCAGGGATCCCGGCGGGGCGCACGCGTCGAGCTGTTCCATGATGAGCGGGGCGCGGCGGTTCCAGCCGAGCAGCAGGAAGCGTTCGGCCGGCCGGGGCGTGCCGGGCGGCGCGACGATCGCCGCCTCGTCCACGGCGGGCGGCTCGGCGGCCGGGGTCGCGGTGTCGTCGTCCGCAGTGATCAGGACGATCCGGTCGCCGTCGCCGAGGACGCTGTCGGCGGCGGGGTTGAGCTCGACGCGCGCCCCGCCGCAGCGCAGGATCCCGATGACGCTGGAGGTGTCGTACGCGAGGAGCAGTTCGCCGAACGTGCGTCCCGTCAGGGAGGGTTCCGCCGCGGTGTAGATCTCGTCGCCCTCGAAGTCGAGCAACTCCCGGTGGACTAGGGAGAGTCCGGGCTCGCAGGAGGTCTGGGCGATGAGCCGGGCGGTCACGTCCTCGATGTCCAGTACCCGGCCGCGGCTGCCCGCGGCGAGCTGCGCGGCGCGTCGGTGGCGGCCGTCGCGGACCGCCGCGACCACGGCGGGGCCGCCCCCTTCGCGCACGGCCGCCTCCACGGCCAGCAGCGTCTTGACGACGTGGGCGTCGCCGTCCTCGCCCTCGTGGGTGAGGACCAGGACGGCGCGGGCCGACGCGGGGCTGACGAGGGAGACGACGGCGGGGTCGGTGGTGACGCCGCTGCGGCAGATCAGCCGCGTGCGGCCGAGCCGGCCGACGGCGGTGGCGATCTCGTCCTCCATCTCGGCCTTGTCCTTGGGGCCGAGCACGGCGATGACGGCCCGGCGCCGGTTGGAGTTGGCCTCGACCAGTTCGGAGATGATCGGGAACACCTGGTCGGACCAGCCGAGCAGCACCGTGTGCCCCGCCTCCAGGACGGTGGAACGGCCGCGGCGCAGGTCCAGGACCTTGTCGTTGAGCCCGTTGGTGATGAGACCGACGAGCGTGGAGACGAACAGCAGGGCGACGAGGGCCAGCAGGACGGACATGAACACGTACAGCGGGCTTCCGACGGCACCGCCGATCTTCAGTGTCTGGCCCACGCTGACCCACACGGCCACGACCTGTTCCGACCAGGTGGTGGGTCCGCCCCGTCTCGCCCACACCAGGGCCGCGCTGGCCGGGACCACGATGGCCAGGCACAAGAGCGTGAGCCAGCCGATCAGTACGGCTGTCCCACGGGCCACGATGGTGTCGAACCAGTAGCGCACGCGCGGCCAGGCGGGGCCCGCACGTCGGGTAGTGGTCGTCCTGCGTCCCGTCAACCGGAGTTCCTCGCTCGGCTGGGATCCCGGGTGTGGACGCTGAGCTGCGTTCTGCCCGGCATCGGCGGTTTTGTACGGTCTCCAGGTTAGTGAGGGGGACACGTACCCGGGCGGTACCGCCGCGAACTCCGCCCTACGCGTGACGATTCGCCCCTGCATTCGCCCCGCGATCTCGGTGTTGGACAGGCCGCGCCCCACCTGGACCAGCACCTCGCGCTCCCGCACGCTGAGCCGGGCCAGCCGCTCGTCATGCTCGGACCGCACCCCGCGGGCGCCGCCGCGGCCGTCGGGGAGGTGCGGGCGGAGGCTGACCAGCAGGCCCCGGGTGATCCGCGGAGAGACCACCGCGTCCCCGGCGGCGTCTGGACGCCGTGCTGCGCGAAGGGTGGGACGGGTGGGACGGCCGGAACGGCCCGGCCGAGGCGAACTCGGCACCCACCGACCGGACACCGGCCGCTGACCGGCCGTTCCGCTCCCGAAGGGCGGGGGTTGCGGAAGGGTGGGTGCGGGCAGCCCGGTCTACCGCCCGGCCCGCTCTTCCACCCTGCCGGGCGCGTCCGGGGTGATCTTGGGGCCGCAGCGCATCCCGATGTAGACGCAGCCCGTGCCGTCCTGGAGCGTGGAGAAGATCACGGGCATGTAGCCCTCGCTGAACGCCGCGCCCACCCCCGTACCGGCGAACACCGTCTCGGTCACCGCCACGAGGTCGATCTCCAGGGGCGGGGAGAAGTCCCTCATGCCGTTGACGAACTCGTACCGCAGGTGCCACGCCCCGCCCCGTTCGGTCACGGTGATGACCACGCCCTCGCGCCGGTAGGTGCCGACGAGCGGAGCGAAGTCGACGGCGGGCGGCCGGGCCGACGGGGCGAACGGCTGCGGCATCGTCACACCGGCCAGCTCGGCGAGGAGTTCCCGGTACAGCGCCGCGTACAGTTCGCGCGCACCGCCGCCGTTGGTGAGGAGCGCGATCGCGACGCCCGCCGAAGGCACGACGCGCAGGTAGCCGTACTGCCCGATGGACGCGCCGTCGTGCCCGTAGCCCTGGATTCCGTCCCAGTCGTACAGCGTCCAGCCGAGACCCCAGCCGTCGGCGCTGACCGTCCACTTGTCGGGCGAGTCCACGACCCTGCGCTGCATCAGCGCGACCGTCTCCTCGGAAAGCACGCGCGTGCCGTCCTGGGCCAGGCCGCCGGAAAGGTGCATCCGCGCGAACCGGGCGAGGTCCCCGGCCGAGGCGATGACCCGGCCGTACGGGCCCGCGGAGCGCGGCATGAGGTCCCAGGAGGGTGCCGGGTCCGGGTCCTGGCCCGCCGCGCCCAGGTGGCCCATCGCCGCCCGGTACCGCAGTGCCTCCTCGGGCAGCGTCATGGTGTGCGTGACCCCGAGCGGGGTCAGGAGCAGGTCCTTGAGCGCCTCGTCCCAGACCTTGCCGGTCAACACCTCGACGATCCTGCCGAGCACGTTGTGACCGACGCTGCTGTACGAGACCGCGGTACCGGGCGGGCAGTCAAGGGCCACGTCCTTCGCGGCCCGCACGTACTCGGCGAGGCAGTCGTCGCCCCGTCCGCCGTCATACGTGAAGTCGCACGTGAGACCGCTGGTGTGGCTGAGGAGTTGGCGCGTGGTGATCGTCCGGGTGGCTTCGGGGTCGGCGACGGAGAACTCCGGCAGGACGTCCACGACCGGGGCGTCCAGGGCGAGTCGGCCCGACTCGGCGAGCCGCATGATCAGGGCGGCGGTGTAGAGCTTGGCTATCGAGCCCATCTGGAAGACCGAGTCGGTCGTCGCCTCCACGCCCGTTCCGCGGTGCAGCACACCGCTGGCCAGTTCATGGACGGTCCCGTCGACGAGGACCGCGAGCGACGCGGCCGGGACGTGGTGCTCGGCACGCAGTGCGTCGAGGCGGGCCTGCCAGCGGGCGAGGTCGGGCTTCCGGCCGGCCGTATTCCCGCTCTCCCCCGCGCCGTTGGCGCTCCGGTTCCCCGCCGCGTCCTGCCCCGCCACGTACTTCGACATACCCGCCCCCACTTCGATGCGTACAGCGTTCCTTGTTGCGAACACTGTACGCATCGAGGACTGGGGGGCGCAAGACGGGGCGCTCACCCGGCCGCATGAGGTCCGCCCGCCTCACCGGACGCCGTGCATGCCGCGCCCGGGGGCGGGTAGCCGAGCCCCGACAGGGTCCTGAGGGCGGCGGAGGCCGGCGGCACCCGTGCGCGGCGGCGGCCGGGCCGGCGCCCGCGACGACACGGAAGGGTTGGGCATGTCACACGTCGAGGAGTACGTCGAGGTCAACGTCCCCGTACGCACGGCCTACAACCAGTGGACTCAGTTCGAGGACTTCCCCGCCTTCATGGAAGGGGTCGAACGCATCGAGCAGCGCACGGACACGCTCACCCACTGGGTGACGAACGTGAACGGCGTCCAGCGCGAGTTCGACGCGCGGATCACCGAGCAGCTGCCGGACCGGCGGGTGGCGTGGATGACGGTGGACGGCGAGGCACGTCAGGCCGGGCTGGTCACCTTCCAGCCGATCGACGCGTACACCACCAAGGTCGTCCTGCACATGAACTGGGTGCCCGAGGGACTGGCCGAGACCGCCGCCGACAAGCTCGGATTCGTGCGGCGCCAGGTCGCCGGAGACCTGAAGCGGTTCAAGCTGTTCATCGAGGGGCGCGGCGTCGAGACGGGCGGCTGGCGGGGCGAGGTCTGACGCACGGCGCCGCTCCCGGGCCCGGACCGCCTCGGCCACAGGGCGGCCTCTGGCCCGTGGCGGTGTGTGCGCTGCGACTCCGGGGTAATGGCCCATGGCAGGGGCTCAGTTGGGAACGCGGACGCTACGGTGTGCCGATACCGCCACGGGGGTGGGGGCTATGAGGGGTGTGAAGGCCGCCGCTCGGGCGGCGACCGTGGTCATCGCCACCTGGCTCGGGCTGTGCGTGCTGATGGTGCTGGTGGGATTCCTGCTGCCGGGCCCCCGGCCCCACGGCCCCCTCTGGTCCGCCGCCTTGACGCTGTGGCTGCTCTCGCTGCTCCTCGGGCCGCTGGTCGCCTGCGTGGCGTTGCGTCGGTGGATCGCCGGCAGCCGGCCCGCAAGTCCGGTTGAACAGCCTCCTCCGGCGCCGTACGCACAAGCCCGGCAGGACTTGCCGCAACTCGGCGGAGCCACGCGGCGGACCGACACGCCACCACCACCGCCTCCGCCGACCGACGAGCAGAGACGATCCCGGGCCCCACGGGCCACGGAGGACCCGGACGCCGAGGTCCGGCGACGGGCCCAAGCGGAAGCCGAGCGCAAGCGCGCGGCGGCCGAGCGGGCGCGCAGCGAGGAAGCTCGACGACGGGCCGCCCGCAACCGCCGGATCCGCCAACGGGGCGGGCGGTACTGACAGGACCCGCGGGCCGGTTGAGAGGGACCCCGGCCCGGCCGACTCCGACCTTGACGCTCCGTGTACGGAGGCCAGCCCCCTCCCGTGGGGTCTCGCGGACGCCGCCGGCTACGGGGCGGCGGGCGTCGGCAGGGCGTCGCGCATGCGGTCGAGGAGCTCCCGGGCCGCAGGGCTCGCGGGTCCGTTGGCCGGCCAGGCGAGGACGATACGGGCGCGGATCCCGGGTCGGACGATCGGCAGGCTGCGCAGGGGGCCGGTATGGCCCGATCCCTCCTCGCCGAGGGGCAGTACGGCGACGCCCAGCCCTCGTGCGGCGAGCCGTACCAGCACGTGCGGGGCCGCCGCCTCGAAGGCGACCCGGGGTCTGAACCCCGCCCTCGCGCAGGCGCGTTCGAGCGAGGCCCGTACTCCGGTGCCCCGCGGCAGGCAGATCAGCGGGCGGTCTCGCAGATCGGCCAGGGGGACGTCGACGCGCCCGGCGGGGGTGAGCAGGGGGTGGCCCGGGGCGACGGCCGCGCCGAGCGGGACGTCGATGACCGTCCGGTGGGCGAGGCCGGGCGGAGGCTCTTCTCCGGTGGGTCCCAGGAGGGCGATGTCGATCTCGCCGGCCAGCAGCGCGGCCTGCATCCGCTCGGACGTGTCCTCGGTCAGCGCGATCTCCAGGGCGGGATGGGTGTCGTGGAAGTCCGCGAGGAACGAGGCGACGTCGAAGACGTGACCGGTTCCGCCGGAGACCAGCCCGAGCGTGACCCGGCCGCGCAGCAGTCCGGCGTGCTCGTCCACGGCGTTGCGCACCGCGGCCGCGGCCGCCAACGCGGCCCGTGCGTAGGGCAGTACGGAACGGCCCACCTCGGTCAGGGTCACCGATCGGCTGGACCGCTCGAGGAGCGGCTGTCCGAGTTCCTTCTCCAACTGGCGGATCTGCGCGCTGAGTCCAGGCTGGGAGAGATGGAGCCGGGCGGCGGCGCGGGTGAATCCGCCCTCTTCGACGACGGTGACGAAGTACCGCAACTGGCGAAGCTCCATAACCACCGATTCTAGATCACAGAACATCCATCTATTGGACATATGACCGGGCCGGCACCAGGGTTGGCCCCATGGGGAAAGCGACAGCCAAGAGGTATCCGGACGACGAGGTCAGGGCGTTGATCGCGGCGGAACGGCAGGAGCTGGCCGATCTGCTCGACGGCCTCCGGCCCGCCCGGTGGGACGAGCCGAGCCTGTGCGCGGGGTGGCGGATCCGCGAGGTCGCGGCGCACATGTCGATGGGGTTCCGCCTGTCCCTGCCCGCGATGGCCGGCGAGTTGGTCAGGGCCCGGGGCAACCTGCACCGCATGACCGACCGCGTGGCGCGAAGGGACGCCGCCGCCCGCTCCACGGTGGAACTCGCCGCGTTCCTGCGGGAGGGCGCCCATCACCCCTGGACCCCGCCGGTCGGGGGGCTCCAGGCCGCGCTCGGCCACGACGTGGTGCACGGCCTGGACATCACGGTCGCCCTCGGACACGAGCGTCGTGTCCCCGAGGACCGGCTGCGGGTGGTGCTCGACGGTATCCGGCCCAGCGGTGTGCGCTTCTTCGGCGCCGACCTCGGCGGAGTACGGCTGTGCGCCGACGACCTGGACTGGTCGTACGGGTCGGGGCTCCCCCTGTACGGCGCCGGCCAGGACCTCCTCCTGCTGGCGTTCGGCCGGAGGCTTCCGCCCGGCCGGCTCCGGGGCGAGGCGAGCAGCCGCTTCACCACCGTCTGAACGCCGGCCCCACACCCCCGGCCCCGCACCCGGCGACGGACCACCCGGTCAGAACCAGTGCAGGCAGTGCGGGGAGCGTTCGGTCCGGAACAGGGCGTCGGCGAGGGCGGATGCCCCCGGGTGGTGGGCCTTTATGTGCCCGGCGCGCACGAGGGTGCTCGGGGCGGTGCCGCCCAGGTAGACCGAGGCCAGGTCGCTCACGTCCAGGGACAGGTCGGGCTCCCGGTCCGTCGGGACGCATTCGGCCTTGCCGTCCCGGACGGTCAGCAGGTGGCGGCCGCGCTCGCCGAGGAACCGGTCCTCGACGTCGAGGACGATCTCGCCGTCCGCGAACCAGCCGCGCGCGGTCAGCGCCCCCGGGACGTCCAGCAGCCGCACCCAGAGCCAGTCGCCGGCCCCCGCCACCTCGCCGCCCCGGAAGTCCTCGAACTGCCAGCGCAGCGGGTGGTCGGTCGGAATGTGCTTGAAGGAGACCTCGTTGACGAGGTCGTGCTCGAGCAGGAACCGGGCCAGGGCCGTGTGGACGGCGTCGTCGGCGGTGATGATCTCGTCGACCTTCATCGTCCTCGACGCTCCGGGCTCGATCGTGTAACTCGCGTACCCGTCCGGGACTCCGTCGGCGTCCCGGTGGACGGCGACGTACCGGGGCGCGGGGGCGATCGGGGGCTGCCCGGCGCGCAGGGACCACCAGCGGTGCGGGCGGGACAGGGCGCCGGGCTGTGCGCGGCGGTAGCCGTCGTAGACCGTCTCCAGGGCCTCTCGGCAGTCGCTGCTCCGCTCCACCTTGATCGAACCGCCGGCCGTTCCCGTGACGGGTTCGCCGTTCGCCGCGCGCGCCCGGGGAACGGCGAGGGCCGCACGGTGGCGCGGCACCGTCAGCCGCGCCGTGTACGTCGCCGGTCCGTAGCCGTACCTGCGGTAGATCAGCGCCTCGGAGGCCAGCAGCACGGAGAGGAACTCCCCTCGGGCGCGCAGCTCGGTGAGCTGATGCCGCATCAGCGCGGTGAGCACGCCCTGGCGCCGGTGGGAGGGCAGGACGCCGACGGCGGTCACCCCGGAGACGGGGACGAGGCCCTCACCGGGCAGGGTGAGCTCGAAGGAGTACGCGCCGGCGGTGCCGACGGGATCGCCGTCCTCGGTCACGGCGAACAGGCACCGGTCCATTTCGAGCGCCGACCACCAGTGCCCGCCGCCGTCGACCGGGGGGTCCGGGTAGAACCCGAACGCGGCGAGCATCGTGTCGACGAAGCCGTCGAAGTCCTGGTCGGTGGTGTTACGGATCTCCATGTACGCCGCTGCCTTCCCCGGATACCGACACCACCCCTCGCGGCGCCCCGCCACAGTGCAACGCCGGCCCGCGGCCGGGTCAACCGAATTACGGCGAGGCGGGTCCGGGAGGGCCCGCGTCTGATCGGGTGGGTCACCCGGCCCTGCTCGTAACGCCGTTGATGATGTGTGCCGTCCTGGGCCACTCCCTCGGACCTGGCACCCGCGCCGCGCCGGCGCCCGGACCTGGACCGTCCGGGCGGCCCCCCGGGCCTACTGCCGGCGGGGGGACGTGCCCCCGTCCGAGGAGGACGAGGACGAGGCCTCCAGGATGGTTTCGACCTCCGGCGTGGCCCGCCTCGACCGGCCCGCCCGGATGCGCCGCTCGTGCTGGGCGCCGCCGACGCGCCCCTGGGGGAAGTCCTTGAGGAACTCGGGTGCCTCGTGGTGCGGGTTGGCCTGCCGCCGCAGGGCGCTGCGGATGTGCTTGATGGATCCCGGCTCGCGGACCGCCTCGGCGTTCGCGATCCCCATGAGCATCGCCGCCGCGCGGCACTGGTCGTCGCTCAGCCCCTCGATCTCCTCCTCGCTCAGCTCCCGTCCCTTGAGCGCCTCGACGAGGGGGCCGAAGTGCTCGGCGTCGAGGGTGGGGATCAGGCCGATGAACTGGTCTTCTTCCTCACGGACATAGCGGCCGTCGGTGTTCTGGGTCCCCGGGTACTGGCCCTGGTTGGTGGTGACGTACGGCGCCCCGCCGTTCCCCTTGCGGTCGTTGAAGGGGCCGAAGGGCGTTTCGTGCGTGCTGAACTCCTCCGCCCGCCGGGCGCCGCCGCGTGCGAGGTCGCGCTCCGCCCAGCGGTCCTTGCGGGCCTGGGCCCTCTCCCGGTCCTCGTCGGTGACCCTCTGCACGTAGGCGGTGGCGGCCGCGTTCCCTCCCGTGCCCTGCACCGCCCGGAGGGCCGCCTGCGTGACCTGGTGCTTCCCGAGGAAGGGGGTGGCCGCGTCAACGCCCTGTGCCTGTGTCTCCGGGGTCCGCGGCGGCACGGCCTTGTGTTCCCGCCCGCCGTGCTCCTTCTTCCGGTCGAAGCCCATGCGTCCGCCGCCGCTCCCTCTCGTGGGCCGGCAGCCGGGCGTCGCACCCGCTCCCGAACCCGCTCCCGAACCGTTCCGCCAGTCCCGTTCGACGCTAGGCGTACAGGGGGCGTCCGTACATGTCCGCGAGGGCAGTCCTACGGCCCTTCGGGGCCGGGTCGGTGGTGGTCAGCGCCCGGTTTCGGGCCGCCCCATCCACCAGTTGCCCGGGGCGGCGGGGTCGGTGCTGGACCAGTACTCGACCACGGCGGACTCGAACTCGGCCGGGTCGAGGGCACCGTCGCCGTCGCGGTCCAGGTGGGCGAACGCCGTGTCCAGGTCCGCCTGCCCGATCCCCGGGAAGTGGCTGCGCTGGAAGGCGTCGAACTCGCTCCTGCTGACCCGGCCGTCGCCATCGACGTCGGCGATGTCGAAGAACGCCCGGGCGAGCGCGCCGACGGTGGTCGCCGCGGCCTCGGGGTCGGCGGCCAGGGTGAGGGTGCCGGTGACGAACTCCGGCTTGGTCAGGCGGCCGTCGGCCCCGCCGACGTACGGGGCGTGCAGGTCGCGCCAGACCGCCACGTAGGCGTCGATCATGCGGGTGTGCTCGGCCGAACCGCGGGCGTACCCGAGCTGGTCGGCGGCCCGGTCGCCCATGATGACGTGGTCGGCCTCGGTGAGGGCCCCGTCGCCGTCGGCGTCCAGCAGGTCGAAACCGCGGCTGATCTTCTCGCGCAGGATGTCCATGGCGGTGAACGTAGCGCGGGAGCGGCGGGCCCGGGAGCCGGTCGTGGTGGTGGCCCCACGATCGGGCGACAGCGTGGAACGGTCAGTAGAACACCGTCCCCGTCGCGGCCGCGGTGCCGGTGAGGCGGAGCATTCGGCCCCCGTCACTGATGTCGGTGGTGCCGGCCTTCCCGTCGGCGGACCACTTCAGCACGCCCTTCCAGTCGCAGTCGTGCTCCTTCGCCTTGACGGTGAGCGTGAACCAGGCCATCTCCTGCTCGGTGACGACGAAGGGGAAGCCTGTGACCGGGCTCGCTCGAGGGTCGACCGCCATGTCCCCGGAGGCCGGCACGATCTCCGTGACCGGGGAGTCGAGGTCGACCTTGATCTCCTTGGAGCTCACCCCGCCGCCGCCTCGGACACGGAACCACGGCCCGGCCAGGGCGGGGCGGCAGCGTTTCTCGATGTGCAGACTGTCGATGGTGATCGCTTTGGGGGTCGAGCTCTGCAGGCTGAAGGTGATCACCTGCTTCCAGGCCGGTACGGCCTCGCCGACCCTCTGCCAGCCCCTGATGACTGCGCTGATCTCTTCCCCGGCGCCCTCCGGCAGGATCTTCCCCGGTGCGATCCACCCGTCCGTCGCGCCCTGGAACGCAACCTGACGTGCCACCAGTTGCAGGTCGGTGGCCTTTTGGGCGGGCTCCTCCCGGCCGATCCCGAAGAGGCGCTTCACCCCGTCCTCCACCGGTACGGTGACCGCCGCCACGACCACCGCGGTTAGTACCGCCCCGGCGGCCGCGAGCGCCTTGCCGCGAGACCTGCGGCCGTGGCGGGTTCTGCCGTCGTGTCCCGGCGACGGGCCCGGTTCCGGATCGCCGCCGGGGGCTGGGGAAGAGGCCATGGCCGGCAGTGCAGGGACCGGGCGGACCCCGCACCCCGGGCTCGCCCGTGCGGGTCGGCCGCAGACCCCCCGCTCGGCCCACCCCGGCGCCCGACCGCGGAATCGACGGGGCGTCAGGATGGGGAATCGGCCCGCTCCCGCGTCAGGTAGCCGCCCGGAGGGCAACCGTCGTCAGGGTCCCGCGTCGGGCACATGCTCGGGTCCGTCGGATCGCCGAAGTCCCCGTAGAGGTAGACCTGCACGCCGCACGCCGGATCCCCGTCGAAGGAGAGCCGAAGGTGATGGCCGCGTGTGACGGTCTCGTCGGGGTCCATGGGGCCGTCGCCGGCGTAGAAGGCCCAGCGGCCGTTGGACAGCGTCCCGCGACGGGCGCAGCCGGTCATCGCCTCGACCACGTCGAATCCCGTTCCGGAGAAGGTGTGGTCTCCCGAGAAGGTCAGAGACGTCCCGGCGGGGCTGCTCCACGTCCCCGTCAGTCGTTCCTGCGGAATCTCCGCCGCGTGGATCGCAGCCGCATACCCACAGGATGTCGTGAGCACCATCCCGGTCACCGAGAGAACGATCGCACGCCATCCGCGCATGTCCACAGACCTCTCCCCAAAGAGTTGGGTGTCCGGCCCCTCGGCCGCACGCCCTTATTTGAACACGCTCAAAACCGCTGACCTGCCCCGGGTACCCGTACGTTGGCGGCGCCACCCTGCCGACCGGCGATGATTGACGCGTACGGGCCGGTCGACGGGGCCGGCGGGTTCTCGGGGGTGGGGCAGTGATCGAGGTCGGGCAGGAGGGCGCGTTCAGCGTGAACTGTGTTGGCGTGGAGCGCCGGCCGTTCCCGTTGAGCTTCAGCGTCGGCGAGGCCGGGGGCCTGTGGCGGGTGAGCGCCGGGGCGGCCCAGGCGGGCGAGTTGGCCGATCTGCTCGTGGCCGCGGCGAACGGCGCGGTGGCGGTGGTGTCGCTGGAGACCAACTCCTATCTGGATGAGGACTGGCAGGCTCTGCCGCCTTCGCTGATCGCGGCCGACCTCGGCGTGCCCTGCACGGTCCACCCCCTCGGGCCCTGGGCGTCCGGCACGAACGGGCTCGCCGAGGAGTTCCTGGTGATGGAGCGCGGCCTCCTCCCCCGCTTCCTCGACGGCACTTGGTCTCCGTACGAGCTGGCTCTGATCGACGTGCCCGAGGACGTGAGCGCGGAGCAGCTCGACGAGCTCGCCCTCGTGCTCGGCACGACCGGCTTCGACGAGCCGCTCCTGAGCCGCCTGGGAGCCTCGCGGGTCTGGTTCTCGGGCCACGACGACTGCTACGTGCTGCTGGAGACCCGCGACCCCGCCCTGCCGGCCGCCGTGCTGGCGCGCCTGCTGGCCCTGCTGGCCGGCTCCGCCCTCGCCGAGCTCGCGGAGGGGCCCGTCTCGCGTGTGCCGGAGCCCGGGCCCTGGCTGCCCGAGCAGCTGATCGCCACCGCACCGCACTGGATCGGAGCCCTCGACGAGGTCACCGAGGATCTGGTCGCCGTCAAGCTGGCCGCCCTGCCGGAGCCGTGGCGGCTGAACGTCTCGTTCCCCCGGCACGCCGACCTCATCGCGACGCTCGACGTACCCCGTGGCACCTGGCGGATCACGTCCCCGCGGCGAGATGACCGGGAGGGGACGGTCTAGGATCCGCGGCATGGACGAACGGGGGGCCGGGCCGGTGGCCTGGCACGTGCTGGAAGGGGTGCCTGCGGGCCGGGAGGAGATACCGGGGCTGCTGCGCGGACTGGTGACGGTCGGACAACGCCAGAAGTCCTGGCTCCGGTTGGAGGACGCGCTCGGCTGGCGGAGGGACACCCCGCTCTTCGCGCACGCCGTCGCACACCTCCTCGTCCTGCTCCCGCGGCTCGACGACCGCCGGCTGGCGCAGGTGCTCGACTTCCTCGCCCGGCGCGGCCACGGCGCCTGCGGCAGTTCGGTCGGCGTGCACCGCGGGGCGTACGAGCTGTTCACGAACCTCTGGCCGCACATGCTGCCCCTGATCTCGCACCGGGCGAAGGACGTACGGACCGGTGCGGCCTGGGTCCTGCGCTCGGTCCGCTGCGCGGAGCCGGCCGCGTTGGAAGCGCTGCGGCGGCGTGCCGCCGTGGAGGACGATCCGACGGCGCTCGTGTCCCAACTCCTCGCGCTCGGTGAGCTGTCGGATGACCGGCGGTGGCTGCTGCCCTGGCTGGACCACGGGCAGCCGCTGGTCGCCCTGGCCGCCGCGCGGGGCGTGCTGGCACCGGGCGGCACGGACCTCGCGAACATCCCGGACACCGCGCACGGCGCTGCGGGCCGTGCGGTCGCCCGCGGGCTCGCGGCCGTCGCCGGAACGGCCCGGCTGCCGGACGTACCGTGGTGGCCCCTCGGCTACCACCCGGCCGAACACTTCGCGGAGCGGTCGGCGCCGTACCCGCACGAGTCCGCGGCACTGATCACGGCGGCGGCCGGTCACCGGCACACGCACCTGCGCCGTGCGGCCGTCCTCGCCGCCGG
>NZ_JBFBGN010000141.1:0-16626 GCF_040684675.1 Streptomyces sp. NPDC089915
ACACAATTTTTCAACAAATACAGGAATTACGTTATTACCTGTGGGTTGTGTGTTTTTATGAGTTTTGCTGTTCCTATCTGGGGGGCCGGCCGGGCCCCCGCCCCCTCCCGTCGTCTCAGGCCCCCGCCCACAGCCCCTCGGGGGTGAGGCCGAGCAGGTCGATGGCGTTGCCGCGGACGATGCGGTCGACCACGTCCGCGTCCAGGTGGCCCATCTGGGCCTCGCCGACCTCCCGGGACTTGGGCCAGGTGGAGTCCGAGTGCGGGTAGTCCGTCTCGTAGAGGACGTTGCCGGCTCCGATGGCGTCGAGGTTCCTCAGGCCGAAGGCGTCGTCGAAGAAGCAGCCGAAGACGTGCTCGGCGAAGAGCTCGGACGGGGGGCGGTGGACCTTGTCGGCGACCCCGCCCCAGCCGCGGTTCTCCTCCCAGACCACGTTCGCGCGCTCCAGGATGTAGGGGATCCAGCCGATCTGGCCCTCGGCGTACATGATCTTCAGGTTGGGGAAGCGTTCGAACTTGCCGCTCATCAGCCAGTCGACCATCGAGAAGCAGCAGTTGGCGAAGGTGATGGTGGAGCCGACGGCCGGCGGGGCGTCCGCGGAGGTGGAGGGCATGCGCGAGGAGGAGCCGATGTGCATGGCGATGACCGTGCCGGTCTCGTCGCAGGCCTGGAGGAAGGGGTCCCACGCGTCGGTGTGGATGGACGGGAGCCCCAGGTGCGGGGGTATCTCGGAGAAGGCGACGGCGCGCACGCCCCGGGCCGCGTTGCGGCGGACCTCCTCGGCGGCCAGCCGGGCGTCCCACAGCGGGATGAGGGTCAGCGGGATCAGGCGGCCCCGGGCGAGGGGCCCGCACCACTCCTCCACCATCCAGTCGTTGTAGGCGCGCACCCCGAGAAGGCCCAGCTCACGGTCCTTGGCCTCGGTGAAGGTCTGGCCGCAGAAGCGGGGGAAGGTGGGGAAGCAGAGGGCGGACTGGACGTGGTTGACGTCCATGTCGGCGAGGCGCTCGGGAACCGAGAAGGAGCCCGGGCGCATCTGCTCGTAGGTGATGACTTCCAGTTTGATCTCGTCACGGTCGTACCCGACGGCGGTGTCGAGGCGGGTGAGCGGCCGGTGCAGATCCTCGTAGACCCACCAGTCGCCGATGGGGCCGTCGTCGCCCTTCGCCCCCATGACGGGGGCGAACTTCCCGCCGAGGAAGGTCATTTCCTTCAGGGGGGCGCGGACGATCCGGGGTCCGGTGTCGCGATATCTCGACGGGAGCCGGTCCCGCCAGACGTGAGGGGGTTCAACCGTGTGGTCGTCCACCGAGATGATCTTCGGGAAGGTCTCCATGGTTCTTACGGTAGCGTCGATCTGACGAACCGTCAGCTATTCGGACGCCAGTCGTTCTCCGGCCAGGAGCGGATGGCTCCGCCGCGGGCTGACGGGTACGGGCAACACAAGGCAGACTGGCCCTTGAAGCGACGGACCCGGCGGACCCGACGGACCCGACCGAATCCGACAGAGGGCAGGGGGAGGACAGATGGACGGCGGACCGGCCATCCCGCACCAGCCGAGTGACACCGACGGTCCCGGCACGCCCGCGGCACCCGGCGCACCCGCCCCCGCGGACAACCGCTTCGCCGTGCTCGGACCCGTCCGCGCCTGGCGCGGGAGCGAGACGCTGCCCTCCGGCAGCCCCCAGCAGCGCGCCCTCCTCGCCGCACTGCTGCTGCGCGACGGCCGCACCGCCACCGCACCCGAGCTGATCGACGCCATCTGGGGCGAAGACCCCCCGCAGCAGGCCCTCGCCACCATCCGCACCTACGCCTCCCGGCTGCGCAAGGTCCTCGGACCCGGGCTCCTCGTCAGCGACGCCGGCGGCTACGCCGTCCGGCTGCGCCACCAGGCGGCCCTCGACCTCGGCATCGCCCGCACCCTCGCCGCCGACGCCGACAAGGCCCGCACCGGCGGGGACCGCACCCTCGCCCGGACCCTGCTGGCCCGCGCCCTGGACCTGTGGGACGGCGAACCCCTCGCCGGGGTACCCGGCCCGCACGCCGAGACCGAGCGCACCCGGCTCACCGAATGGCGCTTCCAGCTGCTGGAGACCCGCCTCGACCTGGACCTGGAGGTCGGCCAGCACGCCGAGGCCGTCTCCGAGCTCACCGCCCTCACCGCCGCCCACCCGCTGCGCGAGCGGCTCCGCGAGCTGCTGATGCTCGCCCTCTACCGCAGCGGCCGCCAGGCCGAGGCCCTCGCCGTGTACGCGGACACCCGCCGGCTCCTCGCCGACGAGCTCGGCGTCGACCCCCGGCCCGAGCTCTCCGCCCTCCAGCAGCGCATCCTGAACGCGGACGCCGAACTCGCCCGCGCCGAGGACCCCGCCCCGGCCGCCGCCCCCGTACCCGTAAGGCCAGCCCAACTGCCCGCCACCGTGCCCGACTTCACCGGGCGCACCCCCTTCGTCAACGAGCTCGGCGAGATCCTCGCGGGCTCCGAGGGGCAGGTCATGGCCGTCTCCGCGCTGGCCGGCATCGGCGGCGTCGGCAAGACCACCCTCGCCGTGCACGTCGCGCACGCGGCCCGCCCGCACTTCCCCGACGGCCAGCTCTACGTCGACCTCCAGGGCACCGAACCCCGCCCCGCCCTGCCCGAAGCCGTCCTCGGCTCCTTCCTGCGGGCCCTCGGCACCCCCGACAGCGCCATCCCCGACTCCCCCGCCGACCGGGCCGCCCTCTACCGCTCCACCCTCGACGGCCGCCGCGTCCTGGTCCTCCTCGACAACGCCCGCGACGCCGCCCAGGTCCGCCCGCTGCTCCCGGGCACCGCGGGCTGCGCCGCCCTCGTCACCAGCCGGGTCCGCATGTCGGGCCTCGCCGGCGCCCATCTCGTCGACCTCGACGTGATGAGCCCCGAGGAGGCCCTGCAGCTGTTCACCCGCATCGTCGGCGCCGAACGCGTCGGCGCCGAACGCCAGGCCGCCCTCGACGTCGTCGGTGCCTGCGGGTTCCTGCCGCTCGCCATCCGCATCGCCGCCTCCCGGCTCGCCGCCCGCCGCACCTGGACCGTCTCCGTCCTCGCCGCCAAACTCGCCGACGAACGCCGCCGCCTCGACGAACTCCAGTCCGGCGACCTCGCCGTCAAGGCCACCTTCGAACTCGGCTACGGCCAGCTGGAACCCGCCCAGCAGCGCGCCTTCCGCCTGCTGGGCCTCGCCGACGGCCCCGACGTCTCCCTGGCCGCCGCGGCCGCCGTCCTCGACCTGCCCGAGCACGACACCGAGGACCTCCTGGAGGCCTTAGTCGACTGCTCCCTGCTGGAATCCGCCGCCCCCGGCCGATACCGCTTCCACGACCTCGTACGGCTCTACGCGCGTGCCTGCGCCGAACGCGACGAGCAGCCCGCCGGCGGCCGCGAGGCCGCCCTCGACCGGCTCCTCGACTTCTACCTGGCCACCGCCTCCCGCGTGTACGCCCTGGAACGGCCCGGCGACCGGCTGCCCGCCCACCTCTCCGAGACCCGCCACCCCGGCCTCGTCCTCACCGAACCCCGCGCCGCCCTGGACTGGCTCTTCGCCGAGGCCGACCCGCTGCTCGCCTGCGTACGCCAGTCCGCCGGCCGGCCCGGGGCGCTGCGCCGGGCCGTGGACCTGCTGTGGGCGGCCAAGGACCTCTCCGAGTCGGGGGCCAACTCCAAGCAGTACGAATCGGCCGCGCTGACCCTGTGCGAGGCCGCGCGCGCCGCGCGGGACCCGCGCACCGAGGGCCGGGCCCGGACCACCCTCACCATGGTCCACCTCTTCGTCGGCCGGTTCGACGAGGCCGACGAACAGGCCCGCCAGGCCATGGAACTGGCCCGCCTGGCCGGCGACCCGCTGCCCAGCTGCTGGGCGCCCAACGACCGCGGGATCATCGCCCTCTACCAGAAGCGCCACGAGGACGGCGAACGCTTCCTGCTGGAGGCCATCGCGAACTTCCGGGCCGACGCCAACTTCATCGGCGAGGCCAGCGCCCTGTGCAACCTCTCCCGGATCCACGTCGTCCTGGGCCGGCTGTCCAGCGCCATCGACCTCGCCCAGCAGGGCATCGCCATATACGACCGGATGGGCCTGACCCTGCGCCTGGCCAACGGCCGCTACGCGCTGGGCATCGCCCTCACCCAGGCCGGCCGGCTGAGGGAGGCGCTGGAGCAGCTCGGCGAGGCGCTGTCGCTGTTCCACGACAACCGGCAGCCGCTGTGGGAGGGCGTGACGCACTTCCGGCTCGCCGAGGCGCACCTGGCCGCCCAGCGGCCCACCCTGGCCGCCAAGCACGCCGAGCAGGCCATCGCGCTGCGCGGGATCGGCGGGGAGTGGCGCCGGGCGACCGTGCTGACGGTCCTCGGCAAGGCGCTGCGGCGGCTCGGCCAGCCGGACCGGGCGCGGGCGTGCTGGCGGGACGCGGAGGCGGTGTTCGTGCAACTGGGTTCGGCGGAACTGGCCGAAGTCCAGGCCCTGCTGGCGTCGGAACTGGCCGCGTAACGCTCTGACCTGGAGTCCCGCTCGATGGACGGACGCGTTCATCGTTCGTTTATCGCCGCGCGGCAGGATGGATGCATCGACCCGGGGCGTCGGGGGGCACTCGGGCCGGCTGTTGGAACCACCCGTTCGGCGGTCCACGGGGGAATCGCCGAACGGGCCCGCCAACCATCAGGCGCCACATCACGATCAGGAGAGAGTCGATGGCGACGAACGAGAACATCCTGCCGCTCGACGGCGACATCAGACCGCTCGACAACCACGCCTCGGGCGCCGACATCAACCCGCTGGACGACCCGCCGGCCCAGCCGCCGGCCGGGACGAAGCCCGGCGACAAGCCGCAGGACAACCACGCCTCGGACGTGGACATCGTCGCGATGGACAACCACGCGTCCGGTCCGCGCCCGTAAGGGCAGGTCGTACGGGGGGCCTTGAGCGGTCGTACGGGGGACGTACGGGGGAACCGCCCGAGGACGTACGGGGGAACCACGGGGGAAAGACGGGGGCGCACCACGGGGGATGCGCCGCCGGCAAGGAGAAGGAGTACGGGGGAAGTGCGGGCGGGCCCACGGGGGATTCGGGGGAATCCGGGCCCGCCCGCACGGGGGAAACGTACGAAGGAACGCACGGGGGAACGCACGGGGAGCGGCGGTCGCGGTGGCCGGAGGGGGACCACCGCGACCGCCGCGTATCCGTGCGTCCGCGTGTCCGCGTATCCGCGTGCCTGCGTATCCGTGGAAGGGTCCCCTCCGGTCCCCCTGTCACTAGGCTGGGGCCGTGTTCACCTCCCAGGGCCCGAGCCTGCGCGAACTGGCCGTCCAGGCCCTCTCCTCCGTCGAGCGGGGCTACGACCTGCTCGCCCCCAAGTTCGACGGGACGCCCTTCCGCACCCCGGACCGGATGCTCGACGCCGTCGAGGAGGCGCTCGCCCAGGGTGAGGGCTCCTTCGGCTCCGGCCTGGACGTCTGCTGCGGCACCGGCGCCGGCCTGGGCATGCTGCGCCGCCTGTGCCGCGACCGGGTCACCGGGGTCGACGTCAGCGCCGGGATGCTGGCGGAGGCCGCCCGCGCGCACCCCGAGGGCGTGGACCTCGTCCGGGCCGACGCGCTGGACCTGCCCGAGCGGCTCTGGAACACGTACGACCTCGCGGTCAGCTTCGGCGCCTTCGGCCACTTCCTGCCGGCCGAGCGGCCCGCCCTCTTCGGCGGCGTCCACCGCGTGCTGCGCCCCGGCGGGGTGTTCGCCTTCCCGGTCGGCGCGCCCATCCCGCCGAGCTCGCCCGTGTGGTGGGCGGCGGCAGGCTTCGACGCGGCGATGCGGGTCCGCAACGCGGTGTGGCGGCCGCCGTTCGTCATGTACTACCGCACCTTCCCCTTCGGTCCGGTCCGCGCGGACCTGGAGGCCGCGGGCTTCACCGTGGAGACGGTCCCGCTGGCCCCCTTCGGCCACCGCGAGGACGGCACCCCGCGGTGGCGGCTGCTGCTGGCGCGCAAGCCGCGGTCCTAGGCCGGGTTCGAGGGCGCGAGGCGGTCCCGGAGCGTGCGGCACAGGTGCTGGACCTCTTCGTCGTGGGCGATGCTCCCGAAGCGGCCGGTGCGGCGGCGCAGCGCCAGTTCCTCCTCGACGCGGGACAGGGCCGGTGCGGCGGCGGGGCCCATCCGGGACAGGCAGGCCAGGACGTGGTCGGAGGTCGCGCCGTTGCCGGCCCAGGCGGCCAGCAGGACCGGTACGACGGCGCCCGCCTCGGCCTCGCCGCCGATCTCCCACAGGGCTTCCGCCGCGTGGACCCGGGTCCAGTCGTAGGAGGCGGTCAGCATCTCCCTCAGGCGCGGCGCCGCCGCCGCGGCGGGCGGGCCGATCCGGGCGAGCACCCCGGCCGCCTCGCGGAGCCGGTGGCCGTCGAGGAGGGCGGCCAGCCTCGGGACGGCGTCGGCGGGGTCGCGCGCGAGCGCCCACAGGGCCGCGGTGGCGGCCGCGCGGAGGTCCACGTCCGCCGCGTCGGCCAGCGGGCGGACCACGTCCAGGGCGGGGGCGGCGGCGGTGCCGAAGGAGGCGAGCGCCTCCAGCGCGGAGGCCGCGGGCTGCCACTTCTCGTTCCGGACCGCCGCCTCGACGGCCCGGGCGAGCGCGGGGACGGCCGCGGGGTCGCCCAGTTCGGCCAGGGCTCCCACCAGGGCGGCCGCGCTCATGTCGGTCCACTCCCCGGAGAAGTCGACGGCGTCCAGGCGGCGGGTCAGCCGGGGCACCAGCTCACCGGCGGCGGCCGGGCCCAGGTCGCCGGCGACCTGCACCGCGCGCCAGGCGTCGGTACCGTCGTCCAGGGCCGTGAGCAGGCTCGGCAGGGCGCGCATGTCGCCGAGGCGGGCGAGCGCCATGACGGCTTCCTGGTGCGCGCGGCGCAGCTGCGGCCGGGGGGACGCCCAGACGTCCGGGCCGTGCGCGGCCCGGTGTCCGGCGACGCAGTCGGCCAGGGCCTCGCGGGCGGGCTCGGCGACGGGGCCCAGGGAGCCGAGGCATTCGGCGGCGGCGGCGGTCGTGTACGGGTCGCGGGGCAGCAGGCACCGCGCGAGGAGGGTGACCAGCGCGGTGTGGTCGCCGCGCCAGGAGCCGATCAGGTTCCTGGCCATGGCGACGGCGTCGTAGCGGATGGCCGGGTCCGGGCTGCCCAGCTGGGCGGCGAGGAGGTCCGCGCGTTCGGCGACCCGGTCGTCGAGGACAGTGTGGAAAGTGCGCAGGAGCGTCGTGGTGGGGGCGTGCACCCGGCCGCGCCGGTCGAGGTCCTCGAAGGCGGCGGCTATCTGCGGGGGAACGTCCTGGGCGGGGGTCACGACGACGGCGTCATCCCGGGCGGGAGCGGCGGGGGCGGGCTCGGCCGGGACGGCGGGGGCTTCGGGGGCGGCGGCTTCAGTCGGGGCGGCGGGGGCGCAAGCGCAGGTGGTGGGGTCGCAGCCGCGGGTGGTCGGGGGGGCCTGCGGTGGGGGTGTGAGGCGGGTGAGGAGGGTGATGGCCGAGGCTACGGCGTCGGGCGCGAGGTCCTGCGGGGCGCAGCGGGCGCGGTGGACGAGGGCGCCGAGCCGGATGTCGGGGTCCGCCCCGGGATCGTCGGCGAGGGTGGCGAGCCAGGCGGTGGCGGCGGGCCGGGCGGCCGGGAGGCGCAGGGCCAGGCTCGCCATGGTGCGGATGACCAGCAGGCGTTCCTCCGTGCCGGGCTCGGCGGTCAGCCGGTCGCGCAGGAGCGCGACGGCCCGCCCGGCGTCGTCGAGGAAGAGGCCCACGCCCTCGATCCCCGCGTGCCGGACGCCCGGGTCGGGGTCGGCGGCGAGCCGGACGAAGGCGTCGGCGCGGGTGCGGAGCAGGGCCAGGGCGTCGGCGGGGGCGGTGGACTCGGTGCCGTCCGGGGCGAAGCGGATGCAGTCGTCGTCGCGGTCGGCGGCCTCGCGGCCGATGCTGAGCACCAGTGCGGCGACGGCGGCCCGGTCGGGGGTGGCGGGGTCGTCGGCGAGGCCGAGGAGGTACGGCAGGGCGGCCACCGTGCAGGGGTAGACGTCGCCCTGGTGGTGGGCCGCTCCGTAGAAGTCGCCGAACGCGCGGCGGCGCACCTCCGGGTCGGGCGAGGCCATGTCCCGCAGCCAGCGGGGGATGTCGCCGCCGGGGCCGTAGGCGTGGCCCATCCCGGTCCAGTCGATGCCGTCGATGCCGTCGATGCCGCCGGCGAGCTCGTTGATCATGCCCGGAACTATCGCAAGGGCCACTGACAGCCCGGTCCGGGCCTGTGCGGGTCAGCCGATCCGGTCGAAGGGGAGGTGCACGCGTTCCTCGTCGGTGACGTCGTGGCCGTCGCGCAGGCGGGCGATGTCGTTGCGGGACAGGGCGCGCCCGTAGATCCGTACGTCGTCGAGGGCGCCCGCGTAGAAGGCCTTGTAGTCGGGCTGGGTGCCGAGGTGGATGGTGAACGGGCCGGTGGGGCGGAGGTCGCCGGCCGGGCCGGTGGGGGCGGGGGTGGTGGCGGGCGGGGCGCCGTCGACGGTGAGTTCGAGGCGGTCGCCGCTGCGCTGGAGGACGACGTGGTGCCACTTGTCGTCGTCGGTGCGGCTGCGGGAGGTGACGGCGACGGGCCCGGTTCCGGAGTTGAGGGTGGCTTCGAGGCGGCCGGTGGCGGGGTCGGCCTCCAGGCGGATCTGCCGGGCCGCGGGTCCCTGGCCGTAGGCCCAGATCAGGGGCTGGCGCGTGCCGCTCTCCCGGTCCTGGCCGCGGGTCTTGTACTTGACCCAGGCGGAGACGGCGAAGTCCGCCTCGCCGACGCGCAGTTCGTCGGGGCAGTCGATGAGGCGGAGGAAGTCGTCCTTGCCGTCGAAGCGCATGGCCCTGCCGCCGTCGGGCCGGTTGCCGAGGCGCGGGCCGCCGTGGACGACGGCGTCGTTGTGCCCGGGGGTGGTGTCGGCGGTGGTGCGGGGGGTGAGGTCCTCGGCGGCGGCCTGGAGTTCGCGCGGGCCGAAGGCGGTGAACTTGACGTAGCCGTGGGGGGTTCCGTTGGCGGTCTCGTAGACCAGGCCGACGCGGCCGCCGGGGAGGGCCGCCATGTCGGAGTAGCCGGCGCGTTCGCGCAGGACGACGGCGCCGTCCTTGGACCAGGTGCGGCCCTCGTCGCGGGAGGTGCGCACGGCCAGGGTCCAGCGGTCGTTGGACTCGGCGCCGGGGCGGCTGGGCGCGGACAGCAGCAGGGGGCCGCCGGGGAGCTGGAGGACGGATCCGGAGGCGGGCGGGGCGGGGAGGCCGGTGACGGGGACGAAGCCGGGGGCGGGGACCTCGGGGGCGGCGGCGTCGTCGATGATCGCGGACAGCCGGTGGTCGGCGGTGCCGCAGGCGGCGGTGGAGCGGGCGTTGACGTAGATGCGGCCGTCGGGGAGCTGGGTGAGGGCCGGTTCGGTGGGGGCGGGGGTGCCTTCGGGGGCGCCCCAGCGGGCGCCGGGCTGCCAGGTGAGGCCGCCGTCGTCGCTGTAGAGGAGCTGGGCGCCGGATTCGCCGGAGTCGGTGCGGTAGTCGGCGCTGACGACGAGGCGTCCGGGCCGGTCGGGGCGGGTGGGGGTGAGCTGGACGCCGTGGCCGGGGCCGACGGAGACCCAGGACCAGTCGGCGTGCTTGAGCCGGGGCTGCGGGGCGGGGTCGGTGGTCCAGTCGGCTCCGTCGTCGGTGCTGTGGGCCAGGCGCAGTTCGCGGGGGCCGCGGACGCGGTTGCCGTCGGCCTCGGTGGTCCAGGTGCTGTAGGCGTGGAGGAGGGTGATGCGGCCGGAGGCGGAGTCGACGACGGGGGCGGGGTTGCCGTAGGCGCCGGGGTCGCCGGCGCCGCGGATGATCTGCATCGGACCCCAGGTGCGGCCCTCGTCGGTGGACCGTTTGAGGACGAGGTCGATGTCGCCGACGTCGCCGCAGCCGGAGGTGCGGGCCTCGGCGATGGCCAGCAGGGTGCCGGCCCTGGTGGTGGTGAGGGTGGGGGTGCGGTAGCAGTCGTAGCCCTCGGTGAAGGCGTTGAAGGGGGCGGAGACGGCCGCGGTCAGTCCGGGCTTGTGTGCGGGCGCGGGGTCGTCGGCGTCCGCCTTCCCGGGTGCGGCGGGCCGCAGGACGAAGGCCAGGGCGAGGGCCGCGGCGAGGGTCAGCGCGAAGGCGGCGCCCGCCCGGGTGCCGGCCCGCACCGCGCTCTGCCGCCGCATTCGTTCGACTGTTTGACGCACACTCACCCGTGCAGGCTAACGCGGTGGCCCCCCGGCCTTGGTCGGGGGCGCGTCGGGGTCGCCTCGGGGTGGGGGTGGGGGTGATGCCTGATCCGGGGCGGGCGGGGCGCGGAGAGGATCGGGGCATGACCAACACAGCGTCTGAGTACGGTATTTCGGGGACGGTGGCCGAGCACGCGCCGGCCGGCGGGGGGCGGCCCTGGGGGCGGCGGCGGACCGCGTTCGTGCGGGGGGCCTTCGTCGCGGGGCCGCTGTGCATGGTGGCGTACGGGGTGATCCGGCTCTCCGACCCGGGGCACGGGCCGGGCCTCGCCTGGACCGCCGGGCATCTGTTCCTGACCGCCGGGGTGCTGCTGTTCGGGGCGGTGTTCGCGGGACTGCGGCGGCTGGCGGCCCCGGCGGGGCGGGCGGGCCGGGTGGGGGCCGGGGCGGCGACCTGGCTCGGGCTGGCCGGGTCGGCGGCTGTCGTGGCCCAGGCGGTGATCGACCTGGCCGTCGGCTTCCGGTCCGCCGACCGGGCGGGCATGAACCGGCTGTTCGAGGAGATCCAGAGCCGGCCCGGGGTGGAGCCGGTGGTGTACTCGGTGGGGCCGCTGCTCTTCTACGTGGGCCTGCTGTGGATCGTGACGCAGATGGCGGTCCGGCGGCGGGCCGGGGTGTGGCGTCCGGTGGCGGTGCTGGCGGGCACGGCGGTGACGGCCGTCAGCCTGGACCTGATCCCGCTGGGCGGGCTGCTGTTCTGCGCGGCCCTGGCCCCGCTCGGCCGCGATCTGGCCGCCCGCGAGTGCGCCGCCCGCGCCGACCGCGCGTACGCGGCCGGCGCCCCGCACCGGGCGGGGCTGCGGGCGGCCGCGTGACGGGGGTCGGCCCGGCGCCGGGTTCCGGGTTCCGGGTTCCGGGTCCGGGTCCGGGTCCGGGTCCGGGTCCGGGTCCGGGCCGGCGGGAGCCGGGGGTCAGCGGCGGGCGCGGAGCTCCGTTTTGAGGACCTTGCCGCTCGCGTTGCGGGGCAGGTCGGGGACGAATTCCACCTCGCGCGGGACCTTGTAGTTGGCCATCTCGCGGCGGGACCAGGCGATCAGGTCGTCGGCGGTGAGGGTGGAGCCGGGGCGGCGGACGGCGTAGGCCTTGCCGACCTCGCCGAGCCGGGGGTCGGGGATGCCGACGACGGCGACGTCGGCGACGTCCGGGTGCAGGCCGAGGAGCTGTTCGATCTCGGCGGGGTAGGCGTTGAAGCCGCCGACGATGAACATGTCCTTGATCCGGTCGGTGATGCGCAGGTTGCCGCCCTCGTCGAGGACGCCGACGTCGCCGGTGCGCAGCCAGCCCTCGGGGGTGAGGGTGCGGGCGGTGCCCTCGGGGTCCTCGAAGTAGCCGCGCATCACGTGGTGGCCGCGCACCCAGACCTCGCCGGGGGTGCCGGGTTCGCGGGCGGTGCCCTCGGGGGCGGTGATGCGCAGTTCGGTGCCGGGGATGGGGCGGCCGGAGGTGGCGGCGATGACCTCGGCGGGGTCGCCGCGGCGGCACATGGTGACGATGCCGCCGGCCTCGGAGAGCCCGTAGGCGGTGAGGACGGTGGCGATGTGGAGTTCGGCGCGGAGCCGTTCGACGAGCTGGAGGGGGACGACGGCGGCGCCGGTGACGACCAGGCGCAGCGCGGAGAGGTCGTGGTGGTCGCGCTGGGGGTGGTCGAGGAGGGACTGGTGGAGGGTGGGCGGGCCGGGGAGTACGGAGATCCGCTCGGCGGCGATGTTGGCGAGGACGGTGTCGACGTTGAAGACGGGCTGGGGGACCATCGTGGCCCCGCGCATCAGGCAGGCGATGATCCCGGCCTTGTAGCCGAAGGTGTGGAAGAACGGGTTCACGATGAGGTACCGGTCACCCTCGCGCAGTCCGGCGAGTTCGCTCCAGACGGCGTAGCAGCGCAGGGTCTGGGCGTGGGTGATGACGGCGCCCTTGGGGCTGCCGGTGGTGCCCGAGGTGAAGATGATGTCGGAGGGGGAGTCGGCGGGTATCGCGTCGGCGCGGGCGCGGACGGCTTCGGACGGGATGCCGTCGCCGCCGGCGAGGAACTCCTTCCAGGTGCGGAAGTCCGCGGGGGCGTCGTCGGCGAGGACGACGACCTGTTCCAGGTGGGGCAGTCCGGGCAGCGGGCCGGTGCCGGTGCCTTCGGCGGCGGCGCGGCGCAGGGAGGCCACGTAGGAGGTGCCGAGGAAGGTGCCGGTGACGAAGAGCAGGCGGGCGCGGCTGCGCTGGAGGACGTAGGCGGCCTCGGCGCCCTTGAAGCGGGTGTTGAGGGGGACGAGGACGGCTCCGGCGGTGACGGCGCCGAGGGCGGAGACGATCCAGTCGACGGTGTTGGGGGCCCAGACGGCGACCCGGTCGCCGGGTTCGACGCCGGCGGCGAGGCAGGCGGCGGCGGCCCGTTCGACGCGTTCGCCGAGCTGGGCGTAGTCGAGGCGGGTACGGCCGTCGACGACGGCCTCGCGCCGCGCGTGCCGCCGGGCGGCATCGCGCACGAGCGCCCCGACGGTCCCCCAGCGCAGGTCACCCCGAGGGTCGACGGGCCCGTCGGGCCCCAGCTCCCCCGCCCCGGGGCCCGCCGTCGCGGTCTCCGTTCCGGTCCGGCCGGGGCCGTACGCGTCGGTGTCGCCGTGGTCCTCGTGGCCGCCTCGGTCCATCGCCCGCCCCTCCCTTGGAACCCAGTAGCTGACTATCCGTCAGATTAGCTGTAGCCTTCGCGGCTGTCAGCAGTACCGACAGCAGTACCGGCGCACCCCGGAGGTGGCGATGGCGGCAACGCTCAAGGACGCTACGGCAATCGTCGGCATCGGCCAGACCCCCTTTGCCAAGCGGCTACCCGCATCGGAGAAGGAACTGGCCTGCCGGGCGATCCTCGCGGCGCTCTCCGACGCGGGCATCGCCCCGGGCGAGGTCGACGCCTTCGCCTCCTACACGATGGAGGAGACCGACGAGGTCGAGGTCGCCAAGGCCATCGGCGCCGGCGACGTCACCTTCTTCTCCAAGGTCGGCTACGGCGGCGGCGGCTCCTGCGCCACCGTCGGGCACCTGGCCGCCGCCATAGCCACCGGCCAGGCCACCGTCGGCGTCGCCTGGCGCTCCCGCAAGCGCGGCTCCGGCCCGCGCCCCTGGAAGAACACCGCCGTCCAGCTGCCCACCCCCGGCCAGTGGACCCGCCCCTTCGGGCTGCTGCGGCCCGCCGACGAGATCGGCATGCTGGCCCGCCGCTACATGCACGAGTACGGGGCCACCCGCGACCACCTCTTCAACGTGGCGATGGCCTGCCGCAACCGGGCCAACGAGAACCCGGCCGCGATGATGTACGAGCGGCCGCTGACCCGCGAGATGTACATGACCTCCCGCATGATCAGCGACCCGCTCTGCCTCTTCGACAACTGCCTGGAGACCGACGGCGCCCTGGCCTGCGTGATCGTCTCCGCCGAGCGGGCCCGCGACTGCCGGCAGAAGCCCGTCTACGTGCACTCCGCCGCGCAGGGGCTGCCCGCCCAGCACCACGGGATGGTCAACTACTGGAACGACGACCCCCTCTCCGGCCCCGCCTGGACCGCCGCCCGGCACCTGTGGAAGCAGGCCGACTTCGGCCCCGCCGACGTGGACGTCGCCCAGATCTACGACGCCTTCACCCCGCTGATCCCGCTCTCCCTGGAGGGCTACGGCTTCTGCGGGCGCGGCGAGGGCGCCGCCTTCACCGAGGGCGGGGCGCTGGAGATGGGCGGCCGGCTCCCGATCAACACCGGCGGCGGCGGGCTGAGCGAGGCGTACGTGCACGGCTTCAACCTGATCAACGAGGGCGTCAAGCAGCTGCGCGGCACCTCCACCGCCCAGGTGCCGGACGCCGCGACCTGCCTGGTGACGGCGGGCGAGGGCGTCCCCACGTCCGCGATCCTGCTCCGCGCCTGAATCCCGCATCGAGGAGTCGCACGATGACCACCGCCCCCGACGCCGACGACCTCCGGCTGCTGCTCCCCGTCCCCGACGAGGACGGCGCCCCCTTCTGGGAGTACGCCGCACGCGGCGAGCTCCGCGTCCAGGCCTGCGCCTCCTGCGGCAGGCTCCGCTTCCCGCCCCGGCCCTGCTGCCCGCACTGCGGGTCCTTCGAGTCCGAATGGCGCCCGATGAGCGGGCGGGGCCGGATCTGGTCCTACGTGCTGCCGCACCCGCCGCTGCTGCCCGCGTACGCGGCGCAGGCCCCGTACAACGTGATCCTGGTGGAGCTCGCGGACGCCCCGCACATCCGGCTGGCCGGGAACCTGGTGAGCTCCGCCGACGCCCCGCTGGACTCGGTGGACCCGGCCCGGCTGCGGATCGGGGCGCGGGTGCAGGTGGTGTTCACCGAGACGGACGGGATGGCCGTGCCGCGCTGGATCCCGGAGAAGCCGTGACGCTGCGGGTGGAGCGGGACAAGGAGGACGGGGTCGCGGTCGTCACCTTGGACCGGGAGGCCCGGCACAACGCGCTCGACCTCGCCACGGCGGCGGAACTGGTCGCGCTGTGGCGGGAGTTGCGCTACGACGACCAGGTGCGGGCGGTGGTGCTGACGGGCGCGGGCACGGCCGCGTTCTGCACCGGGATCGACCGCTCGGCGCGGGTGCCGCAGCCGGCCTCCCCGTACTCGGTGGACGATCCGCTGGCCGCCGTCGGCCCGAAGGCGAACGACCTGTGGAAGCCGGTGGTGGCCGCCGTCAACGGCATGGCCTGCGGCGGGGCCTTCTACCTGCTGGGCGAGGCGGAGTTCATCGTGTCGGCCACCACCGCCACCTACTTCGACCCGCACACCTCGTACGGGATGGTCAGCGCCTACGAGGCCGTGTACATGGCGCAGCGGATGCCCTTCGGGGAGGCCGCCCGGATGTCCCTGATGGGCACGGCGGAACGGCTCTCGGCGCGGCGCGCGTACGAGATCGGCCTGGTCTCGGAGCTGGCCGAGCCCGGGGAGCTGCTCGCGGCGGCGCTGCGGTCGGCGCGGACGCTGGCCTCGTTCCCGACGGAGGGCGTACAGGGCACCGTGCGGGCCCTGTGGTCGGCGAAGCAGACCGCGCTGCAGCAGGCCCTGGCCCAGGCCCCGGCCCTGATCGCGCTGGGCAACCTGCCGCCGGACCGCCAGGCGGAACTGTTCGCGTCCCGCCGCCCGGGAACGGAGTTCCGGCTGCGCTGATCAGGGGGCGGGGGGCGGGGAGGGCCTCGGGGAGGGGGCCGCGGCGGCGGTGGTGACGCCCGACGTGTCGGCATTCACCACCGCACACCCGGAAGGCCCCGCTCCGCTCTCTGCGCCACCAGCGAAGACGCCCCCTCCCCCGGCTTCCGGGTGCCCGATCCGTGGTTGCATCCCTGCACCGAACCCGGCGGCAGCCGCACACCCCCGCGTCCCTTCGGTGAGCACCACTTCACCAGAGGAACACGGCACCATGCGACGCAACATCACCACCGAGATCACCATCGACGCGACCCCCGAAGAGGTCTGGGAGGTCCTGACCGACCTGCCCCGCTACTGCGTCTGGAACCCGTTCATCCGCCAGGCCGGCGGCGAGCTCGCCCCCGGCGGGCGGCTGCGGCTGACCATGTACGCGGAATCGGGCAAGCCCACCACCTTCCACCCGACGGTCAAGGTGTTCACCCCCGTGACCGAGCTCCGCTGGACGGGGCGCTTCCTCGTCCGCGGCCTCTTCGACGGCGAACACTTCCTCCGCCTCTCCGAGGGCCCCGGCCGCACCACCCGGCTGGAGCACGGCGAACGCTTCCGGGGGCTGCTGGTCCCCTTCCTCGGCGGGCTGCTGGAGGGCACGGCCCGCAACTTCACCGCGATGAACGAGGCCCTGCGCACCCGCGTCGAGGCGGCCCGCGCCACCTCCTGAGGCCGACGGCCGCCGCGGTCGCCTCCGGACGCCACGACCGGAATGCGGGTCCGGGGCGCCCGGGCTAGCGTCGGGATCATGACCCCTACCCCGGAGGGCCGGGCATGATCCGCAACGCAATCGGCTCGCTCATGGGTCTGATCGGAGCGACCGCCGCCGTCTGGAGCCCCTTCCGCGCCTGGTACGACGGCCGGCCCGGCCGCGACTACCGCATCGAGGAACTGTTCTCCGGCTCCGGCGTCACCACCGACCCGCCCGCGCTGCTGGGCTCCCTGCTCGCGCCGATGATCTTCGCGGCCCTGGTCACGCTGCTCGCCGTCGTCCGCCGCTCGCGGCTGCTCATGGCGCTGGCGGGCGTGGTGGTGCTGGGCGTGGCGGTGCTGTGGATGGTCCGCCAGGGCCAGGCGGCCGGAGGGCTTTCGGTCGGCGCCGACGGCCAGGGCCTGGGCGCCGGCCTCGCGAGCGCCTTCGGCGCGGGCGCGCTGCTGCTCCTGGCGGCGGCCG
>NZ_JBFBGN010000142.1:0-16614 GCF_040684675.1 Streptomyces sp. NPDC089915
GCAGCCGAACCGCCACCGCCACCGCCCCGGCCGCCGCCGCCCCGGGGGCGCCGCTCGCGGCCTGGCCCCCGGCCGGCGCCGAACCCCTCGCCTTCGACGGCCTCTACGACTCCCTCGCCGACCGCGGCTTCGACTACGGCCCGGCCTTCCGCGGACTGCGCGAGGTCTGGCGGCGCGGCGAGGAGCTCTTCGCCCTCGCCACCCTCCCGGAGGACGCCCGGACGGCGTCCGGCGACGGGTTCGCCCTGCACCCGGCGCTCACCGACACCGTGCTCCACGCCGTGGTCGTCGGCGGGGTCCTCACCGTCACCGAGGAGCGGGGCTGGATGCCCTTCTCCTGGTCCGGCGCGGCCCTCACCGGGACCTGCGGCCCGACCGTCCGCGTCCGGCTCACCCCGGCGGGCGAAGGCGTCGTCGCCCTGGACGTCGCCGACGAACGGGGCCGCCCCGTCGCCCGCGTCGACGCGCTGACCTTCCGCCCCGCCACCGCCGAACAGGTCCGCCCGGCCGGCGCCGGCCGCGAGCGGCCCCTGTACGCGCTCGACTGGAGCGCGGCCCCCCAGCGGCCCCGGGACACCGCCCCCGCACCCTGGGCCGTGCTCGGCGCCGCGGACGGCCCGGCCGCCCGGCTCGCCGGGGCGGGCGGCGCCGCCCTCCACCCCACCCTCGCCGAGGTCCCCTCCGGCGCGGACGCCCCCCGCCACCTCGTGCTCCGCGTCGACGACCTCGTCCCCGACGGCGCCGAAACCCCCACCGCCGTCGCCGAGACGGCCGAACGCGTACTCGACCTGGTCCAGCGGTTCCTCGCCGACGAACGGCTCGCCGCGTCCACCCTGGTGCTGCTCACCCGCCGGGCCCAGGCCGCCGGCGCGGCCGAAGACGTCGAGAGCCTCCCCGGCGCCTCCGTGTGGGGCCTGGTCCGCTCCGCCCAGACCGAGCACCCCGGCCGGTTCCGGCTCATCGACGTCGACTCCGCCGACACCGCCGGCAGCGCCCTCGCGGACGCCCTGCGGCTCGACGAGGACCAGCTGGCCCTGCGCGACGGCGCCCCCCTCGTCCCCCGCCTGGCCCCGGCCCCGGCCGACCCGCGGCTCGAACCGCCCGCGCGGGGCGCGTACCGCCTGGGCATCCCGCGCCAGGGCACCCTGGAGAACCTCGCGTGGGTGCCCTGCCCCGAGGTGGAGGCGCCCCTGGAGAGCGGACAGGTCCGCATCGCCGTCCGGGCGGCGGGCCTCAACTTCCGCGACGTCACGATCGCCCTCGGGCTCATCGACCGGACCGACTTCGACGCCGGACTCGGCAGCGAGGGCTCCGGCGTGGTCCTGGAGACGGCGGACGACGTGACCGCCTTCCGCCCCGGCGACCGGGTCACCGGCATCTTCCCCGGCGCCTTCGCCCCGGTCGCCGTGGCCGACCACCGCCTGCTGACCCCGGTCCCCGACGGCTGGAGCCACGCCGAGGCGGCGTCCGTCCCCAGCACCTTCCTCACCGCCTACTACGCCCTCTTCCACGTGATGCGGCTGGAGAAGGGGCAGCGCATCCTCATCCACGCCGCCTCCGGCGGCGTCGGCACCGCCGCCGTACAGCTCGCCCGGTACGCCGGCGCCGAGGTGTACGCGACCGCCGGCCCCGCCAAGTGGCCCGCCCTGCGCGCCCAGGGCCTGGACGACGCGCACCTGGCGTCCTCGCGCGACCTGCACTTCGTCCAGAAGTTCCTCGACTCCACGGGCGGCCGCGGGGTGGACGTCGTCCTCAACTCCCTCGCGCACGCCTTCGTCGACGCCTCCCTGCGACTGCTCCCGGGCGGCGGCGACTTCATCGAGATGGGCAAGACGGACATCCGCGACCCCCGGCAGGTGGCCGCCGACCACCCCGGGGTCGACTACCGGGCCTTCGACCTCTACGGATCGGCCGGCCCGGACGCCCTCCAGACGATGTTCCGCGAGGTCATGGAGCTGTTCGCGGACGGCAGCCTGCGGCTCGGCCCGGTCTCCGTCCGCCACGTCCGCGACGCCCGCTCGGCGTTCCGCGAGATGAGCCAGGGCCGCCACACCGGCAAGCTCGTCCTCGAACTCGGCGAGGGCCTCGGCGGCGGCACCGTCCTGGTCACCGGCGGCACCGGCGGCGTCGGCTCCCTGATCGCCCGGCACCTGGTCGCCGAACGCGGCGTGCGCAGCCTGGTCCTGGCGAGCCGCCGCGGAGCGGCCGCCGACGGGGTCCCCGCGCTGGTCGCGGAGCTGGAGGCGGCCGGCGCCGCCGTCCGGGTCGTGGCCTGCGACATCGCCGACCGGGCCGCCGTGGCCGGACTGCTCGCGGACATGCCCGCCGGCCACCCGCTGACCGCCGTCGTCCACGCGGCCGGGGTGCTGGCGGACGGCACCGTCGAGTCGCTGACCCCGCAGAGCCTGCGCCGCGTGCTGCGCGCCAAGGTGGACGGCGCCGTCCACCTGGACGAGCTGACCCGCGGGCACACCCTGTCGGCGTTCCTCCAGTTCTCCGCCCTCGCGGGCACGATCGGCACCGCCGGACAGGCCAACTACGCGGCGGCCAACGGCTTCCTCGACGGCCTGGCGGCCCACCGCCGGGCCGCCGGACGGCCCGCCGCCTCCCTGGCCTGGGGCTGGTGGGAACAGAGCAGCGGGATGACCGAGGACCTGGGCCGGGCCGACCTCTCCCGGCTCCGGCGGATGGGCATCGCCCCCATGCCGACCCCCGAGGCCCTCGGCCTGTTCGACGAGGCCTGCGCGAGCGACCGGGCGGTCCTCGTCCCGGCCCGGGTGGACCTCGCGGGCCTGCGCGGCAGGAACGCCGACGAGCTGCCGCCGCTCCTGCGCGGCCTCGCCGAGGGCGTGCGCCCCCGCCGCGCGAGGACGGGCACCGCCGGGGAGCCGGGCTCCGCGAGCCCGGTCGCCCGGCTGGGGAGCCTGCCCGCGCCCGAGGCGGAGGCCGCCGCCGTGGACTGGGTCCGCGAACAGGCCGCCGTCGTCCTCGGCCACCCGTCCGCGGCCGCCGTCGACGCCGAACAGCCCTTCACCCAGCTCGGATTCGACTCGCTGACCGCCGTCGAACTGTGCAACCGGCTGGCCGCCGCCACCGGACTGCGCCTGCCGTCCACCCTCGTCTTCAGCTACCCGACCCCCCGCGAACTGGGCCCGCACCTCCTCGGCCTGCTCCGTCCCGACGCCGGACCGCAGGAGACGGGGGAGCCGGACCCGGCGGGGGACGCGGAGATCAGGGAGCTCCTGCGCACCGTCCCGATCGACGCCCTGCGCCGGGCCGGCGTCCTGGAGGCCGTTCTGGCCTGCGCCAACCCGCCCGGGCAGGACGGCGCCGCACCGCCGGCGGACGAGGCCGCCGACGCGGACGAACTGGCGGGCATGGACCTGGACGCCCTGCTCGACCTGGCCCTGGATGAGAAGAGGTAGTGAGATGACCAACTCCGCGGATCAGACGGCGGAGGGCGCGGACCGGGTCCAGCGGGCGCTCCGCACGCTCCTGGAGGAACGCGACCGCCTCCGCCAGGAGAACGAGGCCCTCAAGGCCGGCCGCGGCGAGCCGATCGCCGTGGTGTCCATGGCATGCCGCTACCCCGGGGGCGTGTCCTCGCCCGAGGAGCTGTGGGACGTGGTCCGCGAGGGCCGGGACGTCGTCGACGCCTTCCCCGCGGACCGCGGCTGGCGGGACGTGTACGACCCGGACCCCGACGCCCCCGGCAGCGCATACGTCCGCCAGGGCGGCTTCCTGGCCGACGCGGCCGGCTTCGACGCCGAGTTCTTCGGCATCAGCCCCCGCGAGGCCCTGGCCACCGACCCGCAGCAGCGCCTGCTGCTGGAGACCTCCTGGGAGGCCTTCGAACGGGCCGGCATCGTCCCCGCCGACGTCCGCGGGAGCGAGGTCGGCGTCTTCTCCGGGGTCAGCTCGACCGAGTACGGATGGCGCTTCCTGGAGGCCGGCCAGCGCGAGCTGGAGGGCTACCTGCTGTACGGCAGCTCCCTCAGCGTGGCCTCCGGCCGCGTGGCGTACGAACTGGGGCTGACCGGTCCGGCCGTCTCCCTGGACACCGCCTGCTCCTCCTCGCTGGTGGCCCTGCACATGGCGGTCCAGTCGCTGCGCGCGGGGGAGTGCTCCCTCGCGCTGGCGGGCGGGGCGCTGGTGATGTCCTCGCCCGCCGCCTTCGTGGAGTTCGCCCGGCAGGGGGCGCTCTCGCCCGACGGCCGCTGCAAGGCCTTCGCGGACGGCGCGGACGGCACCGGCTGGGCCGAGGGCGTCGGCGTCCTGCTGCTGGAGCGGCTCTCCGACGCCCGCCGCAACGGCCACCCGGTGCTCGCCCTCGTCCGCGGCTCCGCCGTCAACCAGGACGGCGCCAGCAACGGGCTGACCGCCCCCAACGGCCGGGCCCAGGAGAAGGTGATCCGCCGGGCCCTGGCCAACGCCGGGGTCGCCCCCGCCGAGGTGGACCTCGTCGAGGCCCACGGCACCGGAACCGTCCTCGGCGACCCCATCGAGGCCGACGCCCTGATCGCCGCCTACGGCGGGGACCGGCCCGAGGGGCGGCCGCTGTGGCTGGGCTCCCTGAAGTCGAACATGGGGCACGCCCAGGCCGCCGCCGGCGTCGCCGGGGTGATCAAGACCGTGATGGCCATGCGCCACCGCCACCTGCCCCCGACCCTCCACGTGGGGGAGCCCTCGCGGCACGTGGACTGGTCCTCCGGCGGGGTCGAACTGCTGGTGGAGGGACGGGAGTGGACCCGGGCGCAGGGCCCGCGCCGGGCCGGGGTCTCCTCCTTCGGGGTCAGCGGCACCAACGCCCACGTCATCCTGGAGGAGGCCCCGCCGCGGGAGCCGGCCGAGGCGCCCGGCCCGGGCCCCGCCCTCCCCGGCGGGCTGGTGCCCTGGGTGCTGTCGGGCAAGAGCGCGGCCGCCGTGGAGGGGCAGGCGGCCAGGCTGCGCGCCTTCCTCGCCGCCGACCCGGACGCCGACCTCGCCGCCGTCGGCGCCTCGCTGGTGTCGGCCCGGTCGCGGTTCGACCACCGCGCGGTGGTCCTCGGGCGCGGCCGCGACGGGCTGCTGGACGCGCTCGCCTCCCTGGGCGGGGGCGCGGAGTCCCCGGCGGTGGTGCGGGGCACGGCCGGCAGGCCCGGCGGCGTCGCCTTCGTCTTCCCCGGGCAGGGCTCGCAGTGGGTGGGCATGGGCCGGCGGATGTACGCCGACTTCCCGGTCTTCGCCCGGGAGCTCGACGCCTGCGCCGAGGCCCTCTCCGAGTGGGTCGACTGGTCGCTGATCGACGTGCTGCACGGCGCGGAGGGGGCGCCGTCCCTGGACCGGGTGGACGTGGTCCAGCCGGCGCTGTTCGCGGTCATGGTCTCCATGGCCGGCCTGTGGCGCTCCTGGGGCGTGGAACCGGCCGCGGTGGTGGGGCACAGCCAGGGCGAGATCGCCGCCGCCTGCGTGAGCGGCGCGCTGTCCCTGCGGGACGCCGCCCGGGTCGTCGCGCTGCGCAGCAGGGCCCTGGTGGACCTGATCGGATACGGCGGGATGGCCTCGGTCGCGGAGTCCGCCGAGGTCGTCGAGGAGCGGCTGGCGCCCTGGAGCGGCCGGATCAGCGTCGCCGTCGTCAACGGCCCCCGCTCGGTGGTGGTCTCCGGGGAGCCGGACGCGCTCGACGAGTTCGTCGAGAAGATGAAGGCCGACGGTGCCCAGGCCCGGCGGATCGCGGTGGACTACGCCTCCCACTCCCACCAGGTGGCCCGGGTCCGGGACCAGGTGACCGCGCCGCTGGCCGGGATCGTCCCCGGGCCCTCGGCGGTGCCCTTCTACTCGACCCTGTACGGCGAGGTCATCGACACCTCCCGGCTGAACGCCGAGTACTGGTACGACAACCTGCGCGAAAGGGTCCTTTTCGAGTCCTCCGTCCGGCGGATGGCCGACGACGGGTTCCGGGTGTTCATCGAGATGAGCCCGCACCCCGTGCTGACCGTCCCGGTCCAGGAGATCGTCGAGGACCTCGACGACGCCCTGGTGCTCTCCTCCTCCCGCCGCGACCGCGACGAGGCGGAGTCCGTCCTCGGCTCCCTCGCCGGGCTCCACGTCCGGGGCGGCTCCGTCGACTGGAGCGCGCTGTTCGGGGAGCGCCCCCTCGCGGACCTCCCCACGTACGCCTTCCAGCGGCAGCGCTACTGGCTGGCCTCGGCGCGGACGGCGGCGGCCGCCGCCGAGCTCGTCCCGGCGGACGGGGAGGGCGCGGAGGACCGCGCCGTCCCGCTGCCGGAGCGGATCGCCGCCCTCTCCGGCGAGGACGCGGGGGCGCTCGTGCTCGCGCACGTCCTGGAGAAGGTGGCGCTCGTGCTCGGCCACGCCTCCGGCGCCTCGGTCGACCCCGACCAGGAGTTCAGGGAGATCGGGTTCGACTCGCTGCTGTCGGCGGAGCTGAGCAAGCGCCTGACCGCCTCGACCGGACTCAAGCTGCGGGCGAACCTGGTCCTGCGCCAGCCCTCGCCGCGCCGGATCGCCGGGCACATCACGGGCCTGCTGAGCGGGGCCGGGGCACGGTGAGACCCGGGCGCGGCCGGCGCCCGTCCCGCCCGGCGGGCGTGTCCCGCCGGCGGGACACGCCACCTCGGCAACCGCCCGCGCCGCCCGGCACCCAGGTGTCTTGAAGGACCGGTGGGCTTCCCCGAAGGTGGGGGTGATCTGCGAGTTCCGCCGGTTCCCGGGCCTGTCTGCTGAGGGGTTGATCTGTGTGCCTTCGTTCGGTGTGTCGTCCGCGCATGAGGGGATGTGGCGGGCGCAGGAGATGGCGCCCGACACGCCCAACCACGCGCTGACCATGTGGGACGTGGACGGTGAGCTGGACCGGACGGCCATCGGCGAGGCGTTCCTGCACGTGATGGGCGAGGCGGAGGTGCTGCGCGTCAACTTCGTCGACGCGGGCGAGGGCCTGCGGCTGGTCCCCCGCGAACTGGGGGACTGGCGGCCGTTCTTCCTCGACCTCGCCGACGCGGCCGACCCCGAGAAGGCGGCCCGCGAGGCCCTGGCCGAGATGGTGCGCGAGCCCTTCGACCTGGAACGCGACCTCCTCTTCCGGCTCGGCGTGGTCAGGCTGGGCGGGGCCCGCTCCCTGCTGGTGATCGCCTACCACCACCTCGTCTCCGACGGGTTCGGCGCCGGCGGACTGCTCTCCCGCCGCCTCGCCGAGGTCTACACGGCCCTGGTCCGGGGCGAGGCCGTACCGGAGCCCGCGCACCCGTGGGACGCCGGGTCCTTCGCGGCCGAGGCCGTCGAGTACCTCGCCTCCGAGCGGTTCACCGAGGACACCGCCTTCTGGCGCGAGTACCTCCAGGGCGCCCCCGCCCCCGCCCAGGTCCCGCGCGTGGCCCTCTCCGACGCCCAGCGCGCCGCCCTCTCCGAGCCGCTGAGCAGCGCCGACCTCTGGTCCGAGGTGGCCGAGACCATCGGCATGGTCAGCCGTACGCTCACCGTCCCGCGCGCCGAGGCCGACACCTGGACCGAGGCCGCCGAGGCCATGGGCGTGTGGAAGTCGCAGCTGCTGACCGCGGCCGCCGCCGTCTTCCTGCGCCACCGCTGCGACCGCCCGGAGTTCCTCTTCTCCCTCGCCGTCAGCAACCGCGTCGGGGTCGCCAGCCGCACCCCCGGCCTGGCGGTGAACGTGGTGCCGGTCCGGGCCGCGATCCCGCTCGGCGCCACCTTCGCGGAGGTCACCGACGCCCTCGTCGACGAGACCTACGAGATCTTCGACCACACCGCCTGCCACTACTCCGACATCCAGCGCGCGAGCGGGACCGTGCTGAGCGGCCGCGGCAGCTTCGGCGCCGTCGTCAACGTCGTCGAGTTCGCCGAGCAGCTCCGCTTCGGCGACAGCCCGGCCCGCTACTCCGGCGCCACCACGGGCACCTTCGAGGAGCTGTCCATCGGCGTCTACACCGACGGCAGCGCCGACAGCGACCTGTACGTCCGCCTCGACGCCCCCTCCGGCCTCTACCACCGCGCCGAACTGCGCTTCATCGGCGAGGAGCTGATCGCGTACATCCGCGCCGCCGTGGCCGGTCCCGAGCGGCCGGTCGGCGCGCTCGACGTGCTGGCCGGGGCCGAGCGCGACCGGGTGCTGCCGGCGCGGGACGCCGCGGAGGCCACGGACCCGGCCGAACCGGACGCAAGCATTCCGGAACTCTTCGCCCGTCAGGCGGAACGGGACCCCGAGGCCCTCGCCCTCGTCAGCGGAGACCTCGCGCTCTCCTACCGGGAACTCGACGCCCGCTCGACCCGCCTGGCCGGGGCACTGCGCCGCCGGACGGCCGGACCCGAGACCACCGTCGCGGTGGCGCTGCCCCGCTCGCCGGAACTGGCCGTCGCCCTGCTGGGCGTGGCCAAGGCCGGAGCGGCCTACCTCCCCCTCGACCCCGCCTCCCCGGAGCCGGCCACGGCGCCGGCTCGCCTGCTCCTCACCACCGCCGCCGCGACGCTCCCCGACCTCCCGGGCACCGAGCGGCTCCTGATCGAGGACCTCCTGGCGGAGACCGGCGAAGCCGCCCCGCAGACCGCGCCCGCCCCGCACCCGGACGCCCTGCTGGCCCTCCTTCCCGGCTCCGGCCCGGACGGGGACGCCCGGGTCGCCGTGACCCACCGCAACGCGGCCCGCTTCGCCCTGGACCCGCGCTGGCGCGAGTCCGCCCGCAGCACCGTGCTGTGGCACGCCCCGCACACCTCCGACGCGCTCGCCCTCGAACTCTGGGCCCCCCTGCTCAACGGCGGCGGGGTCGTCGTGGCGCCCCCGGGCGGACTGGACCTCGACGCGCTCGCCGAGGAGCGCGAGACCCACGGCGTCACCACCCTGTGGCTGCCCGCGGGCGCGCTCTCGGCGGCCGCCGCCGACCGCCCCGAGCGGCTCGCCGGACTGCGCGAGGTGTGGACCGGCGGCGAGCGGGTGCCCGCCGCCGCGCTGCGGCGGGTCCGGGAGGCCTGCCCCGACCTGACGATCGTCCACGGCTACGGCCCGGCCGAGACGGGCGGGTCCGCGGCCCGCCACGTCCTGGCCGCCGGCGAACCGGTGCGCCACGCGGGCGCGGTCGGCCGCCCCGCCGGCTCAGCCCGCCTCTACGTGCTCGGCCCGGGCCTGGCGCCGGTCCCCGTGGGCGTCGCCGGCGAGCTGTACGTGGCCGGCCCCGGCGTGGCCCGCGGCTACGCCGGCCGGCCCGCGGCGACCGCCGGGCGCTTCGTGCCCTGCCCGTTCGGCCCGGCCGGCGGGCTCATGTACCGCACCGGGGACCGGGTGCGCTGGGGCACCGAGGGCCTCCTGGAGTACGTGGGCGGGCCCGGCACCCGGGCCGAGGTGCGCGGGGTCCGCGTCGAGCTGGCCGAGATCGAGGAGGTGCTCTCCGAGCACACCGGCCTGGCGCAGACCGCGGCCGCCGTCCGGGAGGACGGCTCCGGCCAGCAGCGCCTCGTCGCCTACGTGGTCCCGGTCGCCGGCCGGACCGTGTCGGCCGAGGAACTGCGCCGGTTCGCCGCGGGCTGGCTGCCGGAGGCCCTGGTGCCGTCGGTGTTCACCGTGCTGGAGCGGCTGCCGGTGACGGCCGACGGGCGGCTGGACCGGGCGGCGCTGCCGGAGCCCGTGTCCGACGCCGACACCTACCGGGCGCCGCGCAACGACACCGAGCGGATCCTCGCCAAGGCCTTCGCCGAGGTGCTGGAGCTGGACCGGGTCGGCATCGACGAGGACTTCTTCGACCTCGGCGGCAACTCCCTGCGGGCGATCCGGCTGGTCGGCCTGATCCGGGCCGAGCTGCACCAGGAGGTGTCCATCCGCCGCCTGTTCGCGGCCCGCACCGTCACCGGCCTGTCCGACATGTGGAAGGACCTCGCGCAGTCCAGCAGGCCGAGCCTGCGCCGGCGGACGAGGGACGGCGCGGTCCTCTGACCGGCCCGGGCCGGACACCCCCCGGGGTGTCCGGCCCGGCCGCGCCCGGCCGTGTCCTTCGGATCAGGCGGCGAAGGCCCGCGCGTACAGCCCCTCGGTGACCGCCGCGGCGACCCGGCCCATCTGGTCGTTGAGGTAGAAGTGCCCGCCGGGGAAGACCTCCAGGGCGAACCCGCCCGTGGTGTGCGCCTCCCACGCCGGGGTCTCCGAGACCGCCACCACCGGGTCCGCGTCCCCGATCAGGGCGGTCACCGGGACGGCCAGCGGCCCGCCCCCGCCCCAGACGTACGTGCCGACGGCCCGGTAGTCCGCCCGCAGCGCCGGCAGCACCATCTCCAGCACCTCCGGGTTGTCGAGCAGCACCCGGTCGGTGCCGCTGAGCCGGTGCAGCTCGGCCAGTACGTCGGCGTCCCCGTAGTGCCGGTAGCGCTCCCCGGAACGGGAGTCCGGCGCGCCCCGGCCGGAGACGAACAGCCGCCGGGGGCCGGGGAGTCCGGCCCGTTCCAGGCGCAGCGCCGTCTCGAAGGCGACGAGGGCGCCCATGCTGTGCCCGAACAGGGCGTACGGCCGCCCGGGGTCCGCGGCCAGCTCGCCCGCCAGTTCTCCTGCGACCGCGTCGGCGAGCCGCTCCAGGTCCGTGAACGGCTCCTCGGCGAAGCGGTCCTGGCGCCCGGGGTACTGGACGGCCATCACGTCGAAGTCGGCGGGCAGGGCGTGGGCCAGGGGTTTGTAGGCCGTCGCGGAGCCACCGGCGTGCGGGAAGCACACGAGCCGCGGCCCGTACCCCGTGGCCGTGGTGTAGCGCCGGAACCAGATGCTGTTCACCGTCGTGGTGTCCCTTCGTCCGGGGACGGCGCGCGGGGTCCCGCGCGCCCGTCAGACCGTTTCCGGCGCGCGCTCCCGCAGCCCCGCGACCGGGCCGAAGGAGGGGATGAGGGCAGGCTCGGACGCCAGCACCCCCGCCAGCCGGCGCACACCCTCGCGGATCCGCTCCGGGGAGGGGTAGCAGTACGACAGCCGCATCCGGCGGCCGCCGAGCCCGTTGGTGTAGAACCCGGTGCCCGAGGCGTACGCCACCCGCGCCTCCACCGCGCGCGGCAGCATCGCCTTCGTGTGCACGCCCTCGGGCACCTTCACCCACACGTAGAACCCGCCGTCCGGCTCGGTCCAGGAGCAGCCCGGCGGCAGGAACTCCTCCAGGGCGCGGAGCATGGCGTCGCGGCGCTCGCGGTAGTTCTCCCGGAAGACGGAGATCTGCCCGCGCCAGTCCTGGGTCGCCAGGTAGCGCGAGACGATCATCTGGTTGAGGGTGGGCGGGCACAGCGTGGCCGACTCGGCGGCCAGCACCAGCTTCTCCCGCACCGCGTGCGGCGCCAGCACCCAGCCGACCCGCAGGCCGGAGGCGAAGGTCTTGGAGAACGAGCCCAGGTAGACCACGTTCTCCGGGTCCATGGAGTGCAGTGCCGGGTAGGTCCGGCCGTCGAAGCCGAGCAGACCGTACGGGTTGTCCTCGACGACCAGCACGCCGTGGGTGCGGCAGATCTCCAGGATCTCCGCCCGCCGTTCGACGGAGAGGGTCACCCCGGACGGGTTGTGGAAGTTCGGGATCGTGTACAGCAGTTTGACCCGCCGCCCGGCGTTGCGGGCCTGCCGCAGCGCCGCCCGCAGCCCCTCCGGCACCAGCCCGTGGGCGTCGACGGCCACGTGCGCGACCTCCGCCTGGTAGGCGGCGAAGGAGCCCAGCGCGCCGACGTACGAGGGGCCCTCGGCCACCACCACGTCCCCGGGATCGCAGAACAGCCGGGCCACCAGGTCGAGGCCCATCTGCGAGCCGACCGTCACGAGGACGTCGTCCGGGTGGGCGGCGACGCCCTCCAGGGACATCACCTCGCAGATCTGCTCGCGCAGCACCGGCAGGCCCTGCGCGGAGGCGTACTGCAGTGCCGTCAGCCCGTCCTCGGCGATGATCCGCGCGGTCTCGGCGGCGATCGTCTCCAGCGGCAGCGCGGCGAGGTTGGGCATCCCGCCGGCCAGCGAGACCACCTCGGGCCGGCTGGCGACCGCGAACAGCGCCCGGATCTCCGAGGCCGTCATGCCCGCGGTGCGCGCGGCGTACCGGCCGGCATGGGGATCGAGCTCGCTCCGGCCGCCCTGCGGACAGTGACCCATTGCGTCTCCCCACCTCGTGCGGCCTTGGCCGACAGCTTCGGCGCCGGCGCTCGGGACCGGCTCAAGGCCCCCTCAAGAGGACCTCGCCGGACGGTGGCGGCCGTCCGGGGTCCCGGTGGAGCGGGGGCGGTCGGGAACACAGGATCTATACAACCGTATTGAACAACCGTCATAGACGTGCGTATAGTCGATCTCGGCAAGCCCGCCACCCCAACCGACCCGAGGGAGCGCCGACATGGCCGCCACCGCCACCGCCCAGCCCGTCCGCGCCACCCTGACCGTCGACGGCCGCGCCCTGTCCTACCTGGACTTCGGCGGCACCGGCCGCCCCCTCGTCGCCCTCCACGGGCACCTCTCCGAGGGCGCCTCCTTCACCGCCCTGGCCGCCGCGCTCGGCCCCGAGTGGCGGGTGATCGCCCCCGACCAGCGCGGACACGGCGACTCCGACCGCGCCCCCGAGTACACCCGTGCCGGCTACCTCGCCGACCTCGTCGCCCTCCTCGACCACCTCGGCCTCGACCGCGCGGTCCTCCTCGGCCACTCCCTCGGCGCGGTCAACGCCTGCCACCTGGCCGCCGAACGCCCGGACCTGGTCGAGGCGCTGATCAACGTCGACACCGCCGCCGACCTCCCCGACCACGGCGCCAGTCCGCTCGCCTTCGTGCTCGGCTTCCCCTACACGGCGCCCACCCGCGAGGAACTCGCCGCCGCCTGCGGCCCCCTCGCCGCCGCGCTCGGGCCGGTGCTGCGCCCGCTGGCCGACGGCTCCGGCTGGCGCCTCCCGTTCCACCCCCGGGACACGGTCGACTCCGAGACCCTCGTCCACGGCGACCACTGGAGGCAGTGGCTCGCCACCGACTGCCCCGCCCTCCTCCTGCGCGGCCTGCGCAGCCAGGTCCTCCCCGCCGATCAGGCCCTCGCCATGGCGGCCCGCCGCCCCCGCACGGCCTACCGCTCCCTGGACACCGACCACTTCGTCCAGCAGGCCGACCCCGAGGGCTTCGCCGCCGAGGTCCGCGCCTTCCTCGCGACCCTCTGACCTGACCCGCCCTCACCACCGCCCGCCCCCCGGCCCGTTCGAGCCGGGGGGCGGCGTGCGTACGCCGGCAAGCTCTTGCGTACATCGTTCCATCGTGCGTACAGTGTTCGCATCAAGCAACGCCGTACGCACACCGAGCGCCGGCGCCGCCCGCGAAGCCGAGAGGGAACCACCCATGGAAACCCGCAACCCACGCCGCTGGTGGATCCTGATCGTGCTCTGCCTGAGCACGCTGGTCCTCGTCGTCGACTCCATGGCCCTGACGGTCGCGGTCCCCTCCATGACGGCCGACCTCGGCGCGAGCGCCCAGGACACCCAGTGGATCCTCGACTCCTACATCCTGGTGTTCGCCGGCCTCCTGCTCACCTCGGGCAGCCTCGGCGACCGGTTCGGCCGCCGCCGGGTCATGCTGACCGGCCTGCTGCTCTTCGGCGCCGCCTCGCTCGCCGCGACCTTCGCCGCCGATCCCGCCGAAGTGATCGCCGTACGCGTGGCCATGGGCGTCGGCGGGGCCCTGATCATGCCCTCCACCCTCTCCATCCTGATCACCGTCTTCGACGAGGAGGAGCGGCCGAAGGCCATGGCCGCCTGGGGCTCCGTCTCGATGCTCGGCCTGGTCGGCAGCCCCGTCCTCGGCGGCGTCCTGATCGACCGGTTCTCCTGGCACTCGATCTTCCTGATCAACGTCCCCGTCGTCGTCCTCGCCGTCGTCGCCGCCCTCACCCTCATGCCGGAGTCCAAGGGCCCCTGGACCAAGCCCGACCCGCTGGGCGCCGTCCTCTCCGCCACCGGGATGACCGCCCTCGTCTGGTGGATCATCGAGATCCCGCAGTACGGCGCCTTCGCCGCCCGCTCCCTCCCCGCCCTGGCCATGGCCGTCGTCGCCCTCGTCGGCTTCGTGGTCTGGGAGAACACCACCGACTCCCCGATGGTCCCGCTGGTCCTCTTCAAGAACCGCAACTTCAGCGGCGGTTCGCTCTCCCTGGCCCTCGTCCAGATCGGCAACGGCGGCCTGCTCCTGGTCCTCACCCAGTACCTGCAGTTCGTCCTCGGCTACTCGCCCCTCAAGGCCGGCCTCGCCTTCGTCCCGCTGGCCGTCGCCGCCCTCATCGGCAACGGCGCCGGCGCCGGCCTGGCCGCCAAGGTCGGCAACCGGCCCCTGGTCCTGGCGGGCATGCTGGTCATGGCCTGCGCGTTCGCCCTGCTGACCACCGTCGGCGCCGACGGCGGCTTCACCGTCCCGGCGGTCGCCCTCGGCCTCCTCGGCCTCGGCGCCGGCGCGGCCATGCCCGCCGCGGTCGGCGCCCTGATGGCCACCATCCCCGAGGAGCGGGCGGGCGTCGGCTCCGCCCTCAACGACACCATCCAGCAGGCCGGCACCGCCCTCGGCATCGCCATCCTCGGCTCCCTGCTCACCAGCGGCTACGCGGCGAAGATGCCGGCCGGCGCCCCCGCCGAGGCCAAGCACTCGCTCGCCGGCGCCCTGGCCGCCGCCCACGGCGACCCCGGCGCGGTCCGCGCCGCCCGCGAGGCCTTCACCTCCGCCATGGGCACCACCTTCACCCTCGGCGCCGCCGGCCTGCTCGCCGCCGCCCTGCTGGCCGCCGTGGTCATGCGCGACAAGAAGAAGCCGGCCGCCACCACCCCGGAGCCCGAACCCGCCGTCTGACCCCGCCCGCACCTCCCCGCGAAGGCCGGCCCCCACCCCGGGGCCGGCCTTCCGGCTGTGCGGGCCGCCTTTCGGACAGCCTCCCCGCGCTGATATGGACATGATCAACCCCGCCTGTTGCACTCGCAGGCCCGGCGGCGGACACCCGCCGCGGACCGCGGACGCCAGGGGGGAACACCATGGCCAGGGCAGGACGACCACAAGGAGCTCCGAAGGGCCGCTCCCAAGCCGCGAACGAGCTGGCCGAGCTGCTGCGGCAGGTCACCGGCGGACTGACGGTACGGGAGCTGGCCCAGCGGTTCGGGGGAGGGAAGACGGCCTGGAGCGAGTACCGTTCGGGCGCCCGGATCATCCCGCTCGGTCGCCTGGGTCTCGTCGTCAAGGAGTGCGTACGCGACCCCCGGGGCCGCCAGCAGCTCCTGACCAGGGCCCGGGCGCTGCACGCCCAGGCCCTGACCGCCGACGCCGAGGCGGAGGCGGAGGCCACCCCCGCACCCGGCCTGGAGGAGGCGCTGCGCCGGGCCCAGGAGGACCTCGCCACCTCCGGCCGCCTGGTGGAGGGGCTGCTGTCCCTGATGGCGATGCTCCAGGATCAAGCCAAAGTCGCCGAGGCGGCGCACCCCGCGCCGCCGGAGCGATTACGCGGCCGGCTGGACCAGGCGCTCGACCAGCTGGTCGCCGCCCGCGCCGCCGAGGAGTCCGCACGCCGCGCCGTCGCCGAAGCCCGCTCCCAACGCGAGACCGCCACCCACCACCGCCTCCCCGCCCCGGCCTCGCCCCCGGCGGGCACCTCCGTACCGCCCCGGTCCCCGGCGGGCGCCTCTGCCCCGGCTTCGCCTCCGGCGGGCGCCTCCGTACCGGCTTCGCCTCCGGCGGGCGCCCCCGTACCGGCTTCGCCTCCGGCGGGTGGCTCTGCCGCGGCTTCGCCTCCGGCGGGCACCTCCGTACCGGCCTCGCCTTCGGCCGGTGCCTCCGTACCGGCTCCGTCCCCGGCCGGTGCCTCCGCCCCGGCTCCGTCCCCGGCGGGCGCCTCCGTACCAGCCTCGCCCTCTGCGGGCGCCTCCGCCCCGGCTTCGCCCCTGGCTGGCGCGCCCGTACCGGCCTCGTCTTCGGCGGGCGCCTCGGTACCGGCCTCGTCTCTGGCGGGCGCCTCGGTACCGGCTCCGTCCCTGGACGGCGCGCCCGTACCGGCCTCGTCCCCGGCGGGCGCCTCCGTACCGGCCCGGGTCCCGGACGGCGCCCCCGTGCCGGAGCCCGGCGAGGAGCCGCGCCCGACGGCGGACCGGGCCCTGTCCACCGAGCTGATCCGGCTGCGCCACACCCTGGAACAGCAGCGTGAGGACGCCCACTGGCTGGAGCGGCGGACCCGGCACGAGTGGGCCGGCCGCGAGGTCATCGAGGGCGTGGTCCTCGAACGCCTCGACACCTTTCCCGCGGTCCGCACCGCCCCCGCACCCCGCCGGACCAAGCCCGCCAGGACCCCGCTGGCCGTCCTGGCGGCCCTCCTCGCCCTCGCCGTCATCGCGGGGGCCACCCTCGCCGGGGTCCTCATCGGCCACCGGCACACCGTCCTCGCCACCGAGACCCCGGCCCCCCTCCCCGTCCCACCCCACCAGGGAGCCCCCGCGACCCCCACCCCGTCCCCCTCACCCACCCCCACTCCCACTCCCTCACCGTCCCCCTCTCCCTCACCCAGCCCCGCCCCCGCGCCCCCACCGGCGAACAGAAAGACCCTGACCGCGCCATCAACGCCGAGCGCCGCGTGGCCCGCGCCGTGCGCGTCGTCGGTGCCGACGCCGCAGG
>NZ_JBFBGN010000143.1:0-16598 GCF_040684675.1 Streptomyces sp. NPDC089915
AAGGCCGTGCTGCGGTCGCTGGAGGGCGGGGCCGCGGAGGCCGTGCACCGGGTGGCGGGCGCGGTGGAGCGGGAGCTGTACGCCCCGCCCGGCGCGGAGGCCCCCTACCCCGGGCTGGCCGCGGACGTCCTCACCGCCCGGGCGGCGCTGCTGGGCGGCCTCGGACGGTGGTCCCGCCTGCGGGCGCTGCTGCTGCCGCGCTCGGGGGCCCGGGTCGCCGCCGCCGTCTCGGCCCGGCTGTCGGCGGTGTCCGCCACGGCGTCCCGCCTCGGCGGGCGTATCCGCGTCCCGCTCCGCAACCGGGGCTGACGATATCCAGCCCCGCCGGCGTTTGGGGCGCGGGGGTCTGGGGGCGGAGCCCCCAGGACACGGAAAAACGCCGGTGCGGCCGGGCTCGTTCCCCCTGAGCCCCGCCGCACCGGCGTTCTGTTCCCCGGGCAGCAGCCGACCGCTCCGCGGCCCCGTGTCCGCGGTGCGGGCCGGCCGGCCTGCCCCTGTCCCCAACCCCCAGTCTGCGGTTTCCGCAGGTGGGAGCCCATCCGTACGGGTACTCATCTGTGTACCTAGGTACGGATACTCAGTTCTACGCCGCCGACCGGGGGCCACGGCACCGCCGACCGGGGGTCACCGGCTCCCGCTGACCCGCCCACGCAGCAGCAGCGACAGCGCCGAGTGCACGTCGTCCAGCGACCGCTCGCTCTGGAAGGCCTGCCAGTCCAGCGCGGCCACCAGCACCATCCCGACGAGCGCGGCCGCCGTCAGCGGCACGTCGATCTCCGCGCTGAGCTCCCCGCGCTCGACCCCTTCCCGCAGCACCGACTCGACGACCGCCACCGCCTGCCCCCGGACCACCATCAGGGTGCCCTGCCAGGCCCGGTTGGTCCGCCAGAGTTCGGCGACGTAGAGCTGGGTGAAGGCCGGGTAGCGGTGGATGAAGACCAGGCCCGCCCGGATCATCGCGTCGAGGGCCTCGATCCGGGTGCCGCCGCGCCCCTCCGTCTCGTCCGCGGCCTCCCGCAGCGAGGCGGTCAGCAGTCCGACCCCGTGCCGCAGGAGCTCCTCGAAGAGATCGGTCTTGCTCGCGAAGTTGTAGTAGACGGTGCCCTTGGCCACGCCCGCCCGCTCGGCGATCTCGTCGACCGTGGTCGCGGAGAAGCCCTGCTCCGCGATGAGGGTGACGGCCGCCTCGTACAGCTTCTGTCGCGTGGCCTGCCGCCGGGCCCCGCCGGCGGTGGTGCTGCTGCTTTCCATGGCGCTGATTCTCACAGGTCAAAGGCCCCTTACAGGCTCAGTTCCGGGTGCAGCCGGTCCATCGTCCACACCTGCTTGCCGCGGGCGGCGAGGGCGGTGAGGGCCAGGGCCCCGGCGGTGAAGGCGACGAGGACCGCGCAGCCCTGCCACACCGGGGTGAGGTCGCCGCCGGTGATCAGGCGGCGCAGGCTCGCGACGATGTACGACATCGGCAGGTACGGGTGGATGGCGTTGAAGAAGCCGGGGCTGGTCTGAACGGGGTACGTGCCGCCCGCCGAGGTCAGCTGGAGCATCAGGACGGCGAGGACCAGGATGCGTCCGGCGGCGCCGAACTTGGCGTTGAGCCACTGGATGATCGCCGCGAAGCAGGCGGTGACCAGGACCAGGAACGCGACGGTCAGGGCCGGGTGGGCCATCTCCAGGCCGAGGCCCCAGTGCAGTACGGACATCAGCGCGCCCACCTGCGCGGCGCCGAGGCCGACCACGGGCAGCCAGCCCGCGAAGGCGATCCGCCAGGACGAGGCGCCGGCGGCCAGGGCCCGCTTGTTCATGGGGGCGATCAGCATGTAGGCGACCATCGCGCCGACCCAGAGGGACAGCGGGATGAAGTACGGCGCGAAGCCGGTGCCGTAGTTGGGCGCCTTGTGCAGGGGGTCGCTGGCGAGCTGCACGGGGTCGGCCATGACCTGCGTACGGGCGTCGCGCTGGCGCTGGTCGTAGTCCGGGATCTTGCCCGCGCCGTCGTGGAGGCCGCCGGCGAGTTCGCCGGTGCCGTCGACCAGCTTGACCATGCCGCCGCCCAGCCGCTGGGCGCCGTCGCCGAGCTTGCCGACGCCCTCGCCGAGCTTGCCGGAGCCGCCGGCGGCGGTGCCGATGCCGGCGTGGAGCTTGACCATGCCGTCGGCGACCTGGTGGGCGCCGTCGTTGAGGGCGTTGGCCTTGGTCACGGCGGCGTTGAGGTCGCCGGCGAGGCCGGGGGCCTTGTCGGCGAGTTCGCGGGCCTTGTTCTCCAGGTCGGTCAGCTGCCCCTGGAGCTTGGTGAGGTCGCCCTTGGAGTTGCCGAGGACGGTGTTGACGTCACCGCTGAGCAGGGCGGCCTGGGCCGCGTCGTCCCTGGCGGTCTTCGCGTCCGCGCAGAAGGCGGGCGCCGGCTGGGCGGAGGCCGAGCAGTACTTCGTGTAGAAGGCGTCGGTGCGGTCGGCGACCCGCTTGGTGAGGGCGGCCGCGGCGGGAGCCTTCTCGGCGAACTTGGCGAGGTGCAGGTTGACGACGTGGGCGGTGTCGCCGACCAGCTTGGCGGTGTCCGCGAGGTTCTTGGGGTCCTTGACGAAGGGGCGGGCCTTCTCCGCCGCGCCGTTGGCCAGGTCGGCGACCTTCTGGGTGCCCTCGGCGACCTGCCGGGAGCCGGTCTCCAGCTTGCCCGCGGCCTCGTTCAGCTTGTTCAGGCCGCCGGTGAGCTCGCCGGACTTCTCCTTGGCCGTGTCGAGGCCGTCGGCGAGGTCCTTGGCGCCCTGCTGGGCCTTGCCCGCGCCGTCCTTGAGCTTGTCGGCGCCGTCGGCGGCCTCGGCGGTCTTGTCGTGGAGGTCGGAGAAGGAGACGAAGATCTTGTCGAGGAACCTGCGGGAGGCCTTGGTGGACGCGGCCGAGCGGACCTCGGAGAAGACGGTGCGCGAGATCGAGCCGACGATGTAGTTGTTGGCGTCGTTCGTGCGGACCTGGAGGGCGCCGGTGGTGGGGTCGGCGCCGCCGCTGGAGGCGATCTTCTCGCTGAAGTCGGCGGGCATGGTCAGGGAGAGGAAGTACTTCCCGTCCTCCAGGCCCTTGGCCGCCTCGTCGGCGCTGACCACGCGCCAGTCGAAGGTCTTGCGCTCGCGCAGGTTCTTCGTCAGCTCACCGCCGACGTCGAGGTGCTCGCCGTTCACGGTGGCGCCCTTGTCGGCGTTGACGAGGGCGACGGGGACCTGGTCGAGGCGCTTGTACGGGTCCCAGAACGACCAGAGGTACAGGGCTCCGTAGAGCAGCGGCAGCAGGAGCAGCGCGACGAGGGCGGCCCGGGGCAGCTTCCCCCGCCCGAACCGCTTCAGCTCAAGCGCGGCCAGTTTCGGCGAGCGCATCGTCCGCCCCCTTCTCGTCTTCGGCTTCGTCGGTTACGGCTTCGGCGGCTTCGGCTGCGGCTTCGGCTTCGTCTTCGCGGGTTACGGCCTCGGCTGCGGCTTCGGCGGTTCCCGTCTCGGTTCCGGCGTCCGGCTGGGTGAGGCCCCAGGTGACCTTCGGGGTCTCGGCGAGGGGCGCGGCGGCCGGCTCGGCTGCGGGGGCCGGCTCGGGACGGGGGCCCGTGCGGACGACCGTCGCGTCCTCGGGCGCCTCGCTGCACACCGCGAGGACGGTGGTCCCCCGGGCCGCGACCGAGCGGAGCAGGTTCCAGGCCTCGGCGCGTTCGGCGTCCGAGAGCTTGAGGTCGAGGTCGTCGAGGGCCAGCAGCCGGGGGCCGCCCAGCAGGGCGATGGCCACGGACAGCCGCACGGCCTCCAGCCGTTCCAGGTCCCGCACCGAGGTGCGCATGCCCTTGGGCAGGGTGGCCGGGTCGAGCCCGACGACGGCCAGGGCCTGCTCGATCCGGACCCGCGCCGGGACCGGGGCGTGCGCGCCGCGCCGGCGCAGCAGGGCGCGCACGGGGGCGTCGTAGCGCCGCTGGAGCATCGCGCCCTCGTGGAGCTGCTCGGCGACGGTGAGGGCCTGGTCGAGGTCGTTGACCCCGGGGACCGGGCCGAGGGCGGTGGTCCGGCGGACCGCGGCCATCTTCTTCGGCAGGCGGTGGCGGCCGACGTCCGCATGGCCCTCGGTGGGCTTCATCCGCCCGGTGAGGGCGAGGAGCAGGCAGGTGCGGCCGCTGCCGGAGGGGCCTTCGACCGCGATGAGCGAGCCGGGCTGCGCGTCGACGGCGATGTCGCGGAAGACCCAGCCGCGCGGGCCCTTGAGTCCGAAGCCCTCGGCCTTGACGGCGGCGCCGTGCGGGCTGTCCACGCCCTCCCCCTTCTTTTGAACTGACCGGTCAGTTCAAAAACTAGCAGGTTCGGGACCAAGGTCGCTGCAAGAGGGGGACTTTGGGGGAGAAAGTGCAGGTCAGGGCGATTGTCAGTGGGGCCCGTCACGATGGATCCACGTACACGCACGCACCACCGGCACCGCCGAGCACCACGCAACGACAGGAGGTTCGTCATGGCCACACCGTCCCCGTCCCCTGTCCACCCCGTCCCGCGCAGGGCCGCCGCACCACCGGCGGCCCTGGACCTGCTCGCCAAGGCCCACCGGGGCCTGGCCGAGGCGGCCCTGCTGCCCCGGCCCAACGAGCGGTACGCCACCGCCCACCTCGCCGCCCTGCGTGCCGCCGCGGCGGTGCTCGCCGCGCGCGGCCGGCCCGAGCCGGTCAACCCGAGGCGGCGGCCCCGGATCCGCAGCGCGTGGGAGGTGCTCCCGGAGATAGCGCCGGAGCTGACCGAGTGGAGCGCCCTCTTCGCCTCCGGCGCCGCCCGCCGGGCCCGGGCCGAGGCGGGGATACCGGACGCGGCGAGCAGCCGGGAGGCGGACGACCTCGTCCGGGAGGCCGGGACGTTCCTGCGCCTGGTGGAGCGGATGCTCGCGCTGCAACCCCCGGCTCAGCCCCTCCCGCAGCCCCGTCCGGAGCGTCCGGACGCGGGATGAGCTGCACGGTCGGCCGAGGCAATAGGGTGGGGGACGCACCGCATCCCGCACTCACCCCGCCGAGGAGCCATCAGCCGTGTCGGACACTTCCCGCCCCCGTGCCTCCCTCCGCACCGCCGTGGTGTGGGAGGTCCTCCAGGAGGCCCTCGACCGCCGGGTGAAGGCGACCGGGCGGGATGTCCTGGACGTCCTCGACACCGGCGGCGGCACCGGCAGGTTCGCCGTGCCCCTCGCCCGGCTGGGCCACCGGGTGACCGTGGTCGACCCCAGCCCGAACGCGCTGTTCGGGCTGGAGCGCCGGGTCTCCGAGGAGGGCGTCGCCGACCTGGTGCGCGGGGTCCAGGGCGACGCCCAGGGCCTGCTGGACGTCGTCGAGCGGGACGCGTACGACGTGGTGCTCTGCCACGGCGTGCTGGAGTACGTGGACGACCCGGCCGAGGGCGTGGCCAACGCCGTCGCCGCGCTGCGCCCCGGCGGCGTCCTCAGCCTGCTCGGCGCCGGCGTCGGCGGGGCCGTCCTCGCGCGGGCGCTGGCCGGGCACTTCACCGAGGCCCGCAACGCCCTCACCGACCCGGCCGGGCGCTGGGGCTCCGGCGACCCGGTGCCGCGCCGCTTCACCGCCGAGCAGCTGGCGGAGCTGGTCGGCGGGGCCGGCCTGGAGGTCGGCGCCGTGCACGGCGTACGGATCTTCGCCGACCTGGTGCCCGGCGTCCTGGTGGACACCGAGCCGGGCGCGGTGGAGGCGCTGCTGCGACTGGAGGAGGCCGCGGCAGAGCTGCCCGCCTTCCACGCGGTGGCCACGCAGCTGCACGTCCTGGGCGAGAAGCGCGCCTGATCTGCGGGCCCGCTCCGGAGTGACCTGCGCGAGACCCCTCCGTTCCCGCGCCGTGACCCGTATGATCGGACCACCGCTCGGCATGGCGGACCGCTCATTGGGGAATAAGCGCCTCAGTGACCGCGCTGGTGACGGTACGTTTCACGCAGTGGTTGTCTACGCAGTGGTTTCTCGCTCAGCGATTTACAGAATGTGGCGTAGAGGGCGGGTATCACGGGGGCGATTCCCCGCCTATCCTGAAGGGGACCCCTGGTCGCTACCCCCCGCGACCGACGGATGAGGAGGACTCCCGTGCCGCTCTCGGAGCACGAGCAGCGAATGCTCGAGCAGATGGAGCGAGCGCTGTACGCCGAAGACCCCAAGTTCGCGACAGCGCTTGAGGGCAGTGGACTGCGCACGTACACCCGGCGACGGGTCTACCAGGCAGTCGCAGGCATTGTGGTGGGTATCGCGCTCCTCATGACCGGTGTGATCTGGCAGGAAGTGCTCTGGATCAGCGTGGTGGGATTCCTCGTCATGCTGGCCTGTACGGTCCTCGTGGTCACCGGTTGGCGCAAGGCACCCAAGCCCGGCGAGCAGCCCGTCTCCGGAAGTGCAGGCGGTTCGGCCCACGGCCGCAACCGGCAGCGTCGGTCGATGATGACCAAGATCGAAGAACGGTGGCAGCGCCGCCGGGACGAACAGGGGCAGTAGCCCCCTCACCCATTCCGTCCGCCGGGGGACGGCCGCGTGATCGCGGCCGTCCCTCGGCGTTCTGCTTTCGCCTTTCCCCCACCCGGACGCCCACGCTCCTCCCCCGCTACGGCATGATGCCCGTGTGAGTGTGCTCCCCCTGGTCTTCACCAGCGGCTGGGCCAGCGGGATCAACGCCTACGCCGTGGTCCTCCTGCTCGGCATCTTCGGCGCGACCGGCCTGACCGACGAGGTCCCGGCCTCCCTCCAGCGCACCGACGTGCTCGTGGTGGCGGGCGTGCTGTTCCTGTGCGAGGCCGTCGCCGACAAGATCCCCTACGTGGACTCCGTCTGGGACTCCGTCCACACGGTGATCCGCCCCCTCTCCGGAGCCGTGGTCGGCGCCCTGCTGGCCGGGCAGAGCGGTTCGCTGCCCGACATCGCCGCCGGAGCCCTCGGCGGCTCCACCGCGCTGGCCAGCCATCTCGTCAAGGCCGGCACCCGGATGGCCGTCAACACCTCCCCCGAGCCCGTCAGCAACATCCTGCTGAGCTTCGCCGAGGACCTCGGCGTGGGCGGCATCGTCACCTTCGCCATATTCCACCCGACGGCCGCGGCGGTCATCGCCGCCGTACTGCTCGCCCTCGGCCTCGCCATACTGGCCTTCCTCTGGAGCCGCATCCGGCGCTTCCGGCGACGGCGGGCCCAGCGCCGCGAGGAGAAACGGATGGCCGCGGTCCGCGGGGCGCCCCCGCGCTGACCGGCTGACCCGCTGACCTCGCTCGATCGGCCCCGCGTTCGCTCGATAGGCTCAGCGCCATGGCAAGAATTGCGGTGATCGGCGCCGGCATGGGCGCGATGGCGACGGCGGCCCGGCTGGCCGTGGCGGGCCACCAGGTGACGGTGTACGAGCGCGGCTCCACCTACGGCGGCGCGCTCGGCCGGTACGAGCGCGACGGCTTCGCCTTCGACACCGGGCCGGGGCTGCTCCACCTGCCCGCCGTCTACCGCGACCTCTTCGTGAAGACCGGCAAGCGGCCGCTGGAGGACCTCGTCGAGCTGGTCCAGGTGGACCCGGCCGTCCGGCACGTCCTGGACCACGCCGCCGTCACCCTCCCCGGCACCTCCCGGGGCGGGGTCGCCGACGCCCTCGACGAGACCTTCGGCGCGGGCGCCGGCGAGCGCTGGAACGACCTGCTGGGCCGCGCCCGCGACACCTGGGACGCCACCCGCCGCCCCCTGCTGGAGGAGCCGCTGCGCCCCGACTGGCAGGTCCTCGGCCGCGACCCCTACCCGGCCCTGCGCGGCAGCGGCCTGCTGCGCCGCCGCCAGCCGACCCTGGCCGAGGTCGCCCGGCGCGAACTCGGCGGCGGGCTCGGGGAACTGCTGCGCGGACGGGTCCTGGCGTACGGGCTCGACCCCGACTCGGCGCCCGCTGCCGCGGCCGCCCTGCCGTACATGGAGCAGACCTTCGGCACCTGGTACGTCCGGGGCGGCCTGCGCGAGCTGGCCACCGCCCTGTACGAGCGCTGCCTGGAGCGGAAGGTGGAGTTCGTCTTCGGGGCTCCCGTGAAGGCCGTCCTGAGCCGCGACGGCCGTGCGGCCGGGGTCCGGCTGGCCGACGGCACCGAGGCGGCCGCCGACTCCGTGGTCTGCGGGATCGACCCGCGCCAGCTCCCGGCGGGCTCCGTGTCCTGGCCGCGCGGCAGCGTGCAGGCCCGGGGCGACTCGGTGCCCGGCCGGCTGACCCTGCTGCTCGCCCTGCGCGGCGGCCGCCCGGACGACGCCGTCCACCGCACGCTGGTGCACTCCCCCGGCTCCGCCGCCGTCCAGCTGGTCACGGTGCTGCGCCCGGACGACCCGTCCACCCGGCCCGACGCGGACCACGAGGCCGTCACCGTCAGCGCGGTGTGCGGCCCCGCCGGCGGGGCGGCCGTCCCGGACCCGGAGAAGCTGCTGGACCTCGCCGCGCGGGCCGTACCCGACCTGCGCAAGCGGCTGATGTGGCAGGAGGTGCGCACCCCCGCGCACGTGGAGGCGGCCACGGGCGCCCTCGGCGGTTCGGTGCCCGCCCCGGCCCTGCCGGGCGACGGCGGCCGTCTGCTGTACCCGGCCAACGCGACGGGGCTGCCCGGGCTGTACCTCGCGGGCGGCTGGGCGCACCCCGGCGGCGGGCTGGCGCACGCGGGGATGACCGGGGCCCTGGTGGCGGGCCTGATCGTCGAGGGCTCGGAGTTCCGCGGCTCGCAGTGAACCCCCGGCGCCGGGGGCGCGGGGAAAGGGGAGGGCCCGGCTCGCGCGAGCCGGGCCCTCCCCTCGTTCACCTCAGTGGCGGTACTGCCCGTACTCGCCGTTGCCCTGGTACGGGTACCCCTGCGGCGGCTGCTGCTGGGGGTCCTGCTCCGGGTAGGGCTGCGGGGCCGCGTCGGTGGCGCGCTGCTGCGGGACCCAGACCCCGCCGGGCGGGGTGTCCATGGAGTACTGCTGCTGCGCGGGGTCGTACTGCGGGTAGTCGTACGGCTGGCCCGGGGAGACGGCTCCGCCGGTGCCGATGTACGGGTCCGAGTAGGCGGCGTAGACCTGCTGGTCGCCCGCCGGGTAGCCGGTGCCGTAATCGTAGCCGCCCTGGGCGCCCTGGGCCGGGTCGTAGTAGGGGGCGTGCTGTCCGCCGTCCTGTCCGTCGGCGGCGAACGGCGAGGCGAAGGCGGCGGTGGCGTCGGGCTGCTGGGGGGCGAAGCTCTGTATCCCGTAGGAGCCGGTCTCCTCGGGCACCGGCTGCGGGGTGAAGACGTTCCGCTCCTCACGGTCGTCGTCGCCGTCGCGCGGGCCGGCCGGAGCCTGGGAGCCGTACTCCAGCCCGGTCACCTCCAGCGCGGGCTCCGGGCGCGGCGCGCCGCCACCGGAGCGGCGGCGTCTGCTCTGCCCCTCCTTGCGCGCGGGCGCCTCGCCCTTGCCCTTGCGCAGGGCCCAGCCGGCGACGAAGCCCTTGCGGAAGGAGAGCGTCACCAGGGTCTGGCCGACGGCGAAGGCGGCCGCGCCGGCGGCGATGACCAGCACCGACGGCAGCACGACCCCGGCCACGACGCCGAGGAACCCGGCGAAGGCGAGCAGGCGCCAGCGCAGCCGGGCCTTGTACTGCATCAGGACCTCGGCAAGCAGCCACAACGCGACGAAACCGAACGCGATGTAGAGGACCGTCATTCCCATGCAAGGCCCCTCTCGGTACGGCCGTACCGCGCGGGAGACGGGAGACGGCCGGTCAGGCCCGCTGGTGCAGGCCCAGGTTCTCGTAGATTTCGAGAGTCGCCGTGGAATTGTTCAGCGTGATGAAGTGCAGTCCCGGAACACCTTCGGACAGCAGCCGCGCGCAGAACTCCGTGGCGAACTCGATGCCAATGGAGCGTACAGCGGCCGGATCGTCCTTGACGGCGAGCATGCGGTCTTTCACGGCGTCAGGGAAGACGGCGTTGCTCAGCTGGGGCAGTCGGTCGAGCTGCTTGATACCCACAACAGGCATGACCTCGGGGATGATCGGGGTCTCACAGCCCGCCTTCTGGACGCTGTCGCGCAGCCGCAGATAATTCTCGGGATCGAAGAACATCTGGGTGATGGCGTAGTCCGCCCCGGCACGGCACTTGTCCACGAAGTGCCGGATGTCCGAATCCCAGTCCGCCGAGCGGGGGTGCATCTCGGGGAAGGCCGCGACGCCGACGCAGAAGTCTCCGGACTCCTTCAGCAGGCGCACGAGGTCGGCGGCGTAGTCCACGCCCTCGGGGTGCTTGACCCAGGGACCCATGGGGTCGCCCGGCGGGTCCCCGCGCAGCGCGAGCATGTTGCGGATGCCGGCGTCGGCGAACTGGCCGATCACGTGGCGCAGCTCGGCGATGGAGTGGTCCACGGCGGTGAGGTGCGCGACGGGGGTCAGCGTCGTGTCGGCGGCGATCTGCTCGGTGGCGCGGACGGTGCCGCCCCGGGTGGAGCCGCCGGCACCGTAGGTGACGGAGACGAAACTCGGGGAGACCGCCTCGATCCGGCGGAGCGCGTTCCAGAGGTTGCGCTCGCCCTTCTCGGTCTTGGGAGCCCAGAACTCGAAGGAATACGAGGCTCCGGACGCGAGGAGGTCGCGGACCGTGTGTGCACGGTCCGACCAGGTGGAAGCGGTACCAAGGGCCATATGGGCAGGTTAGACGCGCCCCGGCGGACGCCGAAGCGCTGTCCATCCATTGGACAGATTTTTGGACACCCTGGCGCGGGCTCGACCAGGACTCGAACGGTCCGCGAGTACGCGGCGCGGGCGGCCGGCCCGGGATCCGCTAGGCGAGGCGGGCGCGGACGCGCTTGGCCAGGTCGGCGGCGGCCGCGCCGGGGTCCGAGGCCTCGGTGAGGGCGCGGACGACCACGACGCGGGTGGCGCCGGCGTCGAGGACCTCGTCCAGGTTGCCCGCGTCGATGCCGCCGATGGCGAACCAGGGGCGGTCCTGCTCCAGGGAGGCCGCGTAGCGGACGAGGCCGAGGCCGGGGGCGTAGCGGCCGGGCTTGGTGGGGGTGGGCCAGCAGGGGCCCGTGCAGAAGTAGTCCACGCCGGGCTCGGCGACGGCGGCGTCCACCTCGGACTCGGCGTGGCAGGAGCGCCCGATCAGGACGTCCGGGCCGAGGATGGCGCGAGCGGCGGGGACGGGGATGTCGCCCTGGCCGAGGTGCAGCACGTCGGAGCCGATGGCGTGCGCGACGTCGGCGCGGTCGTTGACCGCGAGGAGCTTGCCGTGCCGGCGGGCCGCCTCGGCGAAGACCTGGAGGTGTTCGAGTTCCTCGCCGGCCTCCATGCCCTTGTCGCGGAGCTGGACGATGTCCACGCCTCCGGCCAGCACGGCGTCGAGGAACTCGGGGAGGTCGCCCTGCCGCTTGCGGGCGTCCGTGCACAGGTAGAGCCGGGCGTCGGACAGCTGCTGCATGGGAGTACCCCCTGGTGATAGCGGTGTGCGGGCGGGCCGAGGGTACCCCGGCCCGCCCGCACACCTGTGGATCAGCCGGTCAGAGGGCGAGCGCCTGGGCGCGCCGCTTCACCTCCGTGCCGCGATTCTCGCGCAGCGCCTGCACGGGGGTGCCGGGCAGGGTCGGATCCTCGGTGAAGAGCCATTCCAGCATCTCCTCGTCGGAGAAGCGGTCGTCGCGCAGCACGGTCAGCAGGCCGACGAGTCCCTTGACGACCTTGTCGCCGTCGATGAACTGGGCCGGAACCTGCAGGGCGCGGTTCTCGCCCCGGCGTACGGCGATGAGCTGCCCTTCCTTGACCATCTGGCGGACCCTGGTCACCTCGAGGTCGAGCATCTCCGCGATGTCGGGGAGGTACAGCCAGGAGGGGACGAGGGCATCGATCTTTGCGTCAATCTCGGTCACGGACACAAGCCTGCCACCTCGGCGGAGCCGCCGGTACCCGGCCCCGTCCGTCCGGGTCCGTCCCCATGGGCGGGGATCCGCCCGGATCGGGGGGCCGCGTCCGGTCACGGCCCCCGCCGGGGGTGCGTCAGGCGGCCGCCGACTTCAGCGGGACGGCCGGGTCGGCCACCTTGGCCGGATCCACCGGGGTGCCCGCCTCGATCAGCCTGCGGCCCTGGGCCAGGTCCCGGGGGCGGCCGACGGCCAGGACGGCGACGAGGACGCCCTCGCGCAGCCAGCACACCGACCAGCCGTCACCGTCCGGGGCGCCGCGCCACAGCAGGGTGTCGGCGCCGCCGTGGTGGCCGGCGTACTGGACGAAGCGGCCGAACTGCTCGGACCAGAAGTACGGCACGGGGTCGTAGGCCTGGACGGCATCCCCCGCGACGATGTTCGCGGCGACCGCGCGGGGGCCCTGGAGGGCGTTGTCCCAGTGGTGGACCAGCAGCCGGGTCCCGTAGCGGGCCGAGGGGAAGGAGGAGCAGTCGCCGACGGCGTACACCCCGGGCAGGGAGGTCCGCAGGTGGGCGTCGGCCGTGACGGAGCCGTCCGGGCCCCGCTCGACCCCGCTCCCGTCGAGCCAGTCGGTGGCGGGGCGGGCGCCGATGCCGACGACGACGGCCCCGGCGGGCAGCTCGCGGCCGTCGGCGAGGAGCACCCGGCCCTCCTCGACCCCGGCCACCCGGGCTCCGGTGATCAGGGTGGCGCCGGCGGCCTCGTACCAGCGGGCCATGGGGGCGGCGACCTCGGCGGGCAGGGCTCCGGCCAGGACCTGGTCGGCGGCCTCGACGACGGTGACGGCGCAGCCGGCCTCGCGGGCGGCGGTGGCGAACTCGGCGCCGATCCAGCCGGCCCCGACGACGACGGCGGCGGGGGCGGCGGCCAGCACGGGGCGCAGCCGGGCGGCGTCGTCGAGGGTGCGCAGCAGGTGGACGCCGGGGACACCGCCGGCGCCGGGCAGGGTCAGGGGGGTGGCTCCGGTGGCCAGCACGAGGACCTCGTACGGGACCGGGCCGGCCTCGGTGTCCACCTCGTGGTCGGCGGCGCGCAGGCCGGTGACCTCCGTCCCCAGGCGCAGGGTGATGCCGAGGCCCTCGAAGTCCACGTCGAAGGCGGAGTCCTCGGCCTTGCCGAGGAGCACCGCCTTGGACAGCGGGGGCCGGTCGTAGGGCTGGTGGGGTTCGGCGCCCAGCAGGGTCACGGGGCCCGTCCAGCCCTGTTCCCGCAGGGCCACCGCGGTCTGCACCCCGGCCATTCCGGCGCCGACGATCACGACACCGGGCTTCGTCTGTTCCGTCTGCTCGCTCACACGGTCAGCCTAGTCACCTGACGGCCCGTCAGGAAAGCCGGGTCGGAACGGCGGAGGGAGGCGGGCGGAGGGAGGCAGCCTTACCCGGCACCGGCCCCGGGGTTACGCTGGCCACCGTACCTATCGCGGGAGTCCGGGCGCACCGGGCTGAGAGGGAGGCTGGCCGGCCTCCGACCGTACGAACCTGATCCGGGTCATGCCGGCGAAGGGAGGGGCTGGACGCCCATGCACGCATCCGACAAGGGATCCGACCACCGGGGCGATGACGTCCTCGTCATCGGTGGCGGCATCATCGGCCTGGTCACCGCCTGGCGGGCGGCCCGGCGGGGGCTGCGCACCGCGCTCGCCGACCCCGACCCCGGCGGCGGCGCCGCCCGGGTCGCGGCCGGCATGCTCGCCGCCGTCACCGAACTGCACTACGGCGAGGAGACCCTGCTCGGCCTCAACGTGGCCTCCGCCGCCCGCTACCCGGAGTTCGCCGCCGAGCTCACCGAGGCCAGCGGCGGCATGGACCTCGGCTACCGGGCCTGCGGCACCCTGGCCGTCGCCCTCGACGCCGACGACCGCCTCCACCTGCGCGAACTCCACGCCCTCCAGCGCCGCTGCGGCCTGGAGTCCGAATGGCTCACCGGCCGCGAGTGCCGCCGCCTGGAGCCGATGCTGGCCCCCGGGGTACGCGGCGGACTGCGCGTCGACGGGGACCACCAGGTGGACCCGCGCCGGCTCGCCGCCGCACTCCTGGCCGCCTGCGAACGGGCCGGGGTGACCATCCACCGGGCCGCCGCACGCCGGCTCCTCGTCACCGCCGACCAGGCCCGCGGAGCACTGCTCGACGACGGCACGGAGCTCCGCGCCGACCAGGTCGTCCTGGCCGCGGGCTCGCTCAGCGGCCGGCTGGAAGGCGTACCGGAACAGGTACTGCCACCCGTACGGCCCGTCAAGGGACAGGTGCTGCGCCTGGCCGTCCCGCCCGCCTACGCCCCGTTCCTGTCCCGGACGGTACGGGCCGTCGTGCGCGGCAGCCACGTCTACCTCGTACCGCGCGAGAACGGCGAGCTCGTCGTCGGCGCCACCAGCGAGGAACTCGGCTGGGACACCACCGTCACCGCCGGCGGGGTCTACGAGCTGCTGCGCGACGCCCACGAGCTGGTCCCCGGCATCACCGAGCTCCCACTGGTCGAGACCCGGGCCGGGCTGCGCCCGTGCTCCCCCGACAACGCGCCGCTGCTCGGCCCGACCGACCTGCCCGGGCTGCACCTGGCCACCGGCCACTACCGCAACGGCGTCCTGCTGACCCCGCTCACCGGCGACGTGATGGCGGAGCTGCTGACCACCGGCGCCGTGCCGGAGATCGCCCGCCCCTTCACCCCCCGCCGCTTCTCCTCCACGCGTCAGGAGTCCTTCGCATGACCATCTCCGTCAACGGCGAGCCGCGCGAGATCGCGGCCGGCACCACCCTCGACGCGGTGGTCGCCACCCTGACCACCGCCCCCTCCGGGGTGGCCGCCGCCCTCAACGAGACCGTCGTCCCGCGCGGCCGGTGGCCGCACACCGCCGTCGGCGACGGCGACCGGGTCGAGGTCCTCACCGCGGTCCAGGGAGGCTGAGCGCGATGGCCGACGACCTGTTCACCCTGGGCGGCCGGACCTTCTCCTCCCGCCTGATCATGGGCACGGGCGGAGCCCCGAGCCTGGAGATCCTCGAACACGCCCTGATCGCCTCCGGCACCGAGCTGACCACCGTCGCGATGCGCCGCCTGGACCCGACGGTCCAGGGCTCGGTCCTGTCCGTGCTGTCCCGGCTCGGCATCGCGGTCCTCCCCAACACCGCCGGCTGCTTCACCGCCGGCGAGGCCGTACTGACGGCCCGGCTGGCACGGGAGGCACTGGGCACGGACTGGATCAAGCTGGAGGTGGTCGCGGACGAGCGGACCCTCCTGCCGGACGGGGTCGAACTGCTCGACGCGGCGGAGGTACTCGTCGACGAGGGCTTCACCGTCCTCCCCTACACCAACGACGACCCGGTGCTGGCCCGCAAGCTGGAGGACGTGGGCTGCGCGGCGATCATGCCGCTGGGCTCCCCCATCGGCTCCGGCATGGGCATCCGCAACCCGCACAACTTCGAGCTGATCGTGGAGCGGGCCGGGGTCCCGGTGATCCTCGACGCGGGAGCGGGCACGGCCTCGGACGCCGCCCTGGCTATGGAGCTGGGCTGCGCGGGCGTCATGCTGGCCTCGGCGGTGACCCGCGCCCAGGACCCGGTCCTCATGGCGGCGGCCATGCGCGACGCCGTCACGGCGGGCCGCCTGGCCCACCGCGCGGGCCGCATCCCCCAACGCCGCTTCGCGGAAGCCTCGTCCCCGGCGGAAGGCCGAGCCGACCTGGACCCGGAACGCCCGGCGTTCTGAGGAGGCGGGGCCGCGGGCGGGCGGCTCGCGGCGGGGGCCCGCCATCTCCCCCTCGAGGTGCCGGGGGCGGGGCGGCGGCTGCCCACCCGCCTCCCCGGGTGCAGGCCGGTGGGCTGGGGGCGGGGTCCCGGCGGACGGGGCTGGACAGCCGGGCGGGGCCAGGAGGGTCGGGATCTGAGCCGGGCGGTCTCAGGGAGGGTTGGGGGTTTCCCGCCAGTCTCATCGTCCTTCCGCGTCGGGCCGGTCAGTCAAGAGCGCTCCTTCGTCGCGTCGCTACGCGATGTCGCTACGCTCCACCCTTGACAGCCCGACCCGCCACGAAACGCCGAAGACTGCCGGGAACCCCCCAAAGGAACGGGACGGATGTAGATCAGAGGACCGGCGGGATCAGCGACCAGCCGGGCAGACCGGGGGCCGGCAGACCGGGCATCCGGCCCCGTGAGCTGTAAGCGGCATCCGATGCCGCCCCACGCAACAGATCGCTACGCGCTCCTCATTTCTCGGCGTCCGGCGGCCGTCTGTGGCCGCTACCCGCACGAGATGCCAATCGGGCCGTCCTCCGGGCCGGTGGGCGCGTCAGATCGCTACGCGCTGCCCATATTCCGGCGCCTGCGGACTGTTTTGGGCTGGTACCGGCACCACAGGCCAACCGGCAGGGCATCCCAGCCCAAGACGTCGGCGAGCCGCCGAGTAAAGAGAAGCGCGTAGCGATCCGATGCGCCCACCGGCCCCGGATGCCCATCTCGTTGGCCTTTTGTGCGGGTAGCGGCTCCAGGCGGGCTGCGGACGCTAGGCAATGAGAAGCGCGTAGCGATCTGACGCGTCCATCGGTCCCGATTGCCCATTGAGGGGGCCGGATGTGTGGTCTGCCGTGTCCCGACTTCCCCGGCTCATCGCTGATCCCGCCGTATGTCCAAGGAACGTCCGTCCCGTTCCTTTGGGGGGTTCCCGGCAGTCCTTGTCTTTCCGGTTCGGGTCGGTCTGTC
>NZ_JBFBGN010000144.1:0-16536 GCF_040684675.1 Streptomyces sp. NPDC089915
CGGCCACCGTCGTCCAGTCCCACACCTTCCCCCGGGGGGTCTCAGCCGCGCGCTGCCGCGTCCACCCCCTGGGCGCGCAGCGCGCGGCCCAGTTCGTCGCGGGCCTCGACGAGCAGGCGCCGCAGGGCCGGCGGGGGCGCGGCCTCGGCCAGGTAGGCGTCGGTGCGCTCCACCGTCTCCCGTTCGACGAGGAGCCTCGGGTAGAGGCCGGTCACCAGGGTGCGGGCCACCTCCGGCGAGCGCTCGGCCCATATCGCGCCGATCTCCGCGAAGTACCGCTCCGCGTAAGGGCGCAGCAGCTCCCGCTGGCAGCCCTGGGCCAGGCCGAGGCCGATGGGGCTGTGGATCCCGCCGACCAGGGCGCGCCGGGTGCCGTTGCCGACGTCCTCGCGCAGGGCCGCCTCCCAGGCCTCGGCCTTGGCGTCCGCGTCGGGCCGCGCGGCCAGGGCCCCGGCGGCGTTCTCGGCGCCGGCCGTGGTGCCGTCGCGCAGCCGCTCGGCCTCGATCTCGGCCGGGCCGGCCTGGTCGTTCCGGACGAGGGCGGCGAGCAGGGCCCAGCGCAGTTCCACGTCGACGTCCAGGCCCTCGATCTGCACGGTGCCGTCCCGCAGTCCGGCGATCAGGCGCAGGTCGGCGGGGGTGCTCGCGACCCGGGCGAGGAGCAGGGCCCAGGCGAGCCGGCCGTCCCCGCCGGGCGCCGGGCTGGTCAGCCGCTGCCGGGCCGCCTCGGCCACGTCCGCCCGCAGCCGCCGGCGGGACTGCGCGGAGGCGTACTGGTCGAGGCAGGTCAGCAGGGTGGCGTGCAGGGTCTGGACGACCTCGGAGTCGGTCTCGGCGCCGATGCCGGCCAGCACGAGGTGGACGTAGGCCCCGGCGGCCAGTTCCCCGGCCCGGACCATGTCCCAGGCCGCGGCCCAGGCCAGGGCGCGGGGCAGCCCGTCGCCGAAGGCGCCGATGCCGTCGGGGCTGTCGAGGAGGCCGTCCAGGGAGTGCGGGTCGAGCCGGATCAGGGCGTAGGTGAGGTCCTCGTCGTTGAGCAGGACCACGTCGGGGCGGGCGGTGCCGATCAGGGCGGGCACCTCGGTCCGGGCGCCGGCGACGTCCACCCGGACCTGGCCGGTCCGCCGCAGTGCGCCGTCCCGCCGGGAGTACAGGCCCACCGCCAGCCGGTGCGAGCGCAGGTGGGGGTGGTCCGAGGGGGCCTCCTGGAGGATGGAGAAGGAGGTGAAGCGGCCCTCCCCGTCCACGGTGAAGTCGGGGCGCAGGGTGTTCACCCCGGCCCGTCCGAGCCACTCGCGCGCCCAGCCGCCCAGGTCGCGGCCGGAGGCCTCCTCCAGGGCGGCGAGGAGGTCGGCGAGGGTGCTGTTGCCCCAGGCGTGGCGGGCGAAGTAGATCCGCATCCCGGCGAGGAACTCCTCGTCGCCGACCAGGGTGACCAGCTGTTTGATGGCCGAGGCGCCCTTGTAGTAGGTGATCTGGTCGAAGTTCTCCAGTGCCTGTTCGATGTCGGCGGCCGGGCCGGCGACGGGGTGGGTGGAGGGCAGCTGGTCCTGCCGGTAGGCGTTGGCCTTGTCGGCGTTGGCGAAGCCGGTCCAGGAGTCGTGCCAGCGGGTCGTGGCGACCTGGGCGCGGACCGACATGTAGGTCGCGAAGGTCTCCTTCAGCCAGATGTCGTCCCACCAGCGCATGGTGACCAGGTCGCCGAACCACATGTGGGCCAGTTCGTGGAGGATCGTCGCGGCCCTGCGGTGGCGGACGGCGTCGGTGACCTGCGAGCGGAAGACGAAGTTCTCGCGGAGGATGACGGTGGCCGCGTTCTCCATGCCGCTGAGGTTGTACTCGGGCACGAAGACCTGGTCGTACTTGGCGAAGGGGAAGTCGGTGCCGAAGACCTCCAGGTAGTAGTCGAGGCCGCGCTTGGTGGTCTCGAAGAGTTCCTCCGGGTCCAGGTCCGGGGCGACGGAGGCGCGGGCGGCGAGCCGCAGCGGGACCTCCTGGCCGGACTTGGCCGTGTAGTGGTCGCAGACCAGGTGGTACTCGCCGGCGACGATCGAGGTCAGGTAGGTGGGCAGCGGGGGCGTCGGGGCGAACCGCCAGACGGCGGCGCCGTCGGGGGCGGGTTCGGGCTCGGGGGTGGGCGAGGCGGAGAGGACCGTCCAGGAGTCGGGGGCGGTCACGGTGAAGGTGAACGGGGCCTTCAGGTCGGGCTGTTCGAAGGTGGTGAAGACCCGGCGGGCCTCCTGCACCTCGAAGTGGGTGAACAGGTAGACCTTCCCGTCCACCGGGTCCACCGAGCGGTGGAGGCCCGCGCCGGTATTGGAGTAGGCGCAGTCGGCGACCACGCGCAGCTCGTTGTGGGCGGCCAGTCCGTCCAGGTGGATCCGCTCGTCGCGGTGGACGGCGTCGGGGTCGAGGGCGCGCCCGTTGAGGGTGATCTCGTGGACCCGTTCGGCCAGCAGCTCGGCGAAGGTGGACGCGGGTCCGGCGGGGTCCGCGGTGAAGCGGATCAGGGTGGTCGAACGGAACGTGTCCGGGCCCCGGGTGAGGTCGAGGCCGATCTCGTACGAGGTGACCGAGAGCAGGGCGCTCCGGGCGGCCGCTTCCTCGTGGGTCAGGTTCGAGCCGCTCATGGTGGTGCTCCTTGTCTCGGTGGGACGGGAAGGCAGGGGACGGGAAGGCAGGGGACGGGAAGGGACGGGCGGGGCGGGACGGGACGGAGGGTCAGACGGCGGCCGGGACGGGCGCGGCGGCGTCCAGCGGGTGGTCCAGGGCGGCGATCCCGATCGGCGCGGGGTCGGCGCCGGTCAGCCGCTCGGACAGGGCCCGGGCGATGAGCGGGGCGAACTTGAAGGAGGTCCCGCCGCAGGCCGCGTACGCGTAGCCGGTGCCGCCGAGGGCCACCAGCAGCGGGCCGCCGGTGTCGGCGAAGGACATGTAGTAGGCGTCCTTGGCGTCCGTGATCCAGGCGGGTCCGATGCCGGGGATCAGGTCCGCGAACTCGGCCTCCAGCTGCCGCCGGAAGACGTCCTCGGTGCCGTAGTCGGTGATCTCGTCCACCGTGCGGCAGACCGAGGCCGAGGTGATCTTGAGGGCCGTTCCCGCGACCGGCGGGATCAGCCAGGCCCCGCGCCGGGTGCCGAGGGAGGGTACGGCCGGGGTGGCCGCCCAGGCGGCCGCCTGCCGCCGTGGCACCCGGCAGTACAGCAGGGACTGCCGGAACAGGACCAGCCGTTCGGCGATCCCGGGCGGCAGCAGCCCGCGGGACCAGGGGCCCACCGCGACCAGGACCGCGTCGCCGCGCAGTACCCGCCCGTCGGCCAGCCGGACGGCGGCGCCGTCGCCGTGCACCCGGGTCGCGGCCCGGTGCTCGATCAGCTCGATGCCGGGCTGCCACTTGAGCCAGGCGACGCAGGCGTTCAGCACCCGGTCGGCGAGCAGCACGCCCGCCTGGTCCTCCAGGACGCCGCCGAGGGCGCCGTCCAGGTAGAGGTGCGGGTAGCGGTCGGCGAGGGAGGCCGGGGTCAGTTCCCGGGCGTCGCCCCCGGCGCTGCCGAGGAGCAGTGCTCCGGCGGCGGCCGCCTCGGGGGGCAGGACGGTGAGGGCGCCGACGCGCTCGTAGAAGCGGGTCGAGAGGAGTTCCTCCAGTTCGAGCCAGCGGCGGTGCGCGCGCAGTGCGGCGGCCGTGGCCGGCGGGTCGGCGGGGTGCAGGGCCCGCAGGATCCGGTGCTGGTCGAAGGAGGTGGCCCGGCTGAAGGGGATGGGTCCCTGGTCCACGACCGTGACCTGGTGTCCGCCGAGTACGCACTCGACGGCCGTGAGCAGGGCGATCACGCCGCCGCCCACCACTGTCACCCTCATCGCACACCTCGCTTTCTTTGTCGGCGGGTCTTGTCGGTGCTGGGGGCCCGGGGCCGGTGGGGGCCGCCGGTCAGCTGTCGAGGACGAGCGTGGTGAGGGCGGCCGCCTTGTCGAGGGCCTCCGCGACGCCGTCGGGGTCCTCGGCCGCGCAGATCACGTAGGCGTAGCGGGCGAGGTAGCCCTCCGGCGGGAGCAGCAGCGTGGTGCCGGGCTCCACCATGGGGACGGCCTCCAGCAGGCCGGGGCTGTCCCCGGGGGCGGGGACGTCGACCGAGCGGACGGTGCCGTTGGCGTGCGGGTAGAGGAAGCGGATGCCCACGGTCCGGTGGTGGTCCGGGGTCCACTCGGGGCGTACGCCCGTCGCCGCGTCCACGGCCAGCGCGGCCGGGTCGACGCCGGTGGCGAGCTTGCCGAGGTAGGGGATGAGGTCGCCGCCCAGCCGGGCGTTGACCTCGATGATCACCGGGCCGCGGGCGGTCAGCTTCACCTCGGTGTGGGTGATGCCGTACGCGATCCCGAGCTCGCGGTGGGCGGTGCGCAGGACGTGCAGGAGCTCCTCGTCGGCCAGCAGCGGGTCGGCGGCGTCGAGGGTGTGGCCCGTCTCCTCGAAGTAGGGGGCGGGGCCGAGTTCCTTGTGGGCGAGGAACAGCGGGGTGTAGCCGCCGTCGAAGTTGACCCCGTCGATGCTGATCTCGGGCCCGGTCACGCACTCCTCGACGAGCACCCCGCCCTCGTAGGAGAGGGAGCCGCCGCGGCTTGCGGAGTCCGCGACGTCGAAGGCGGTGAGCACCTCGTCCGGGCCGTCGACGCGGATGACGCCGATGCTGGCGCCCATGCCGCGCGGCTTGAGGACGACCGGGTAGCCGAAGGAGTCGGCGGTGACGAGGGCCTCGTCGGCCTCGGTGACGTAGGCGAACCGGGGCTGGGGCAGTCCGGCGGCGGTGAGCACCTGCCGGGTGTTGTGCTTGTTGCGGCAGTTCTCCACGCCGGCCACGGTCAGGCCGGGCAGGCCGAGCCGCTCGGCGATGTGGGCGGTGGCCACGACGAGGGTCTCGTCGTAGCTGAACACGCCCGCCACGCGGTGGGTGCGGGCCACCTCCTCGGCGGCGGCGGCCAGCGCCTCCTGGTCGGGGACCAGGCGTTCGGCGTCCAGCAGGGGGACCGTGGTGGACCCCCGTACGTAGGGCTCCTGCCAGGTCGGGTCCACCGCGTCCAGGATCCAGACCGGGTGGCGGCGGGCCGCGCCCGCGAGCAGGTACTCGCGGTAGGGGCGGCCTCCGCTGCCGACCAGGATCACCACCGCGTCGTCCTTCATGTCCGTCATGTCCTTCACCTCTTCCTTCGTCGTGCGTTCGTGTGCGTCGGTGCGTCGGGTCGTGTGCGCGTCCACCGGTGTGCCGTCCCCCGCCTCAGCCCGCCGCGGTGGCGAGGACCCGGTCCGCGGCCGTCGAGATCGCCGCGACGCGCGGTGCGGCGATGCGCAGGTAGTCGGCGGTGGCCAGGCCCACGGAGCGGTCCAGGCGGGCGGCGTTGAAGTAGATCTCCTCCTGGTCGAGCAGCCGCTCGTCGACGATCAGGTGGAGGTCGGGGTGGAAGCTGAACGGCATCACCGTGCCGCTGACGCTGCCGGCGAGGCGTTCGGCGATCTCCCGGGTGGCGAAGGCGGTCCTGCCGCAGCCGCCGACCAGGTCGGCCAGGGCGTCCATGTCGACCTGGCGGTCGCCGGGCACCACGGCCAGGACGTACATGCCGGTGCGCTTGGTGATGCTCACCCGGACGACCATGCACTTGGCGGCCTCTTCGAGCCGGTGGCCGCGCAGCAGGCTCGCGAGGTCCGTGCGGCCCTCGGCGGGGTGGTCGATCAGCCGGTAGCGGGCCTGGTGGGAGTCGAGGAGGTCGAGCAGCTTCCCGTACATCACAGCTCCTGTTCCGCTTCCGCGTAGTACCAGTCCTCGGGGCTGATGAGCCCGAAGGGGTTGACCGGGGCCACGCCCCGGAGGTCCTTGGCGACCTCCAGCAGCCGGAACGGGAAGTTCGGCATCCAGATCACCGGGACCTGCTCGGCGATGTAGTCCTGGTAGGCGTGCAGGTCGGCCAGGTCGTCGCTCTTGACGGTCCGGGCGATCAGGGCGTCGGCCTCCGGGTCGCTGTAGCTGCCGAAGTTGACGGAGGATCCGGTCGAGTACAGGGCCTCGCCGGTCGGGTGGAAGCCCGGGCCGTAGCCCCAGCCGCCGTTCCAGTCGCTGAACTCCCACAGGCAGGGGCTGTCGGGGCCCGGGGTGCAGGTGGTGTCCTCCAGGACCAGGACGCTCGCCTCGACCTCGGTCAGCTCGATCTCGATGCCGGCCCGCGCCGCGTCGGCGGCGAACTTGCGCATGACCTCGGTGAGGGTCTCGTGGCCCTGGGCGTAGCGCATCGAGAACCGCAGCGGGGTGCCGGCGGGGATGCCCTCCCCGGCCTCGCCGGGACCGGTGCCCTCGCGGACGCAGAGCGCCGGGGTGGTGGAGGTGTCCCAGCCGTTGGCCTCCAGCAGGGCGCGGGCCCGGTCCACGTCGAAGGGGTAGGGGTCGTGGCGGCGGGCGGGGGAGAGCAGGGGGCTGTCCGGGAGGGACGGGACGGGGCCGGTGGTCGGGTAGCCGTAGCCCTTGTAGACGTCGCGGATGGCGCCGTTCGAGTCCAGGCAGGACTGGAGGGCCTGGCGGAAGTAGAGCTCCTTGAAGATCCGGCCCTTGACGGTCGGGTTGTTGAAGTTGATCGGGAAGTAGTGGATCTTGTATGTGAGTTGGGGCAGCAGGTCGTAGTGCTCGCCCAGCGGGTTGGGCCCGCCGGTCATCGGGTCCTCGGCCGGCTCGGTGATCTCGTCGAAGGGCAGGAAGCCGATCTGCACGCCGTCCGGGGCGTCCGGGCCCTTCAGGAGCCGCGCGTACTGGTCGCCGTCCGAGTCGGTCGGGATCAGCCGGAACTCGTCCAGGTAGGGCTTGTCGGCCCCCGAGTAGTGCTCGTTTGGGACGAGCACGCACTCGCCGGTGACCCCGTCGATGGTGTAGCGGTCCAGCCTCCAGGGGCCGTTGACCACGCCCCACACCGGACTGGTGTCCCAGCCCGCGCGCTCGTCGTTGCGGGCGCGCAGGTAGGCGTAGACGGCGGAGGCCTGCGCCGGGTCGTGGGTGGCGTCGGCCGGCTCGTCGTCGGCGGTGCGGTCCCAGGCCTTCGGCAGCGGGGTGATGGTGCTGAACTGGTTCATCAGCACCCAGTCGTGCGCGTACGCGTCGTCGAAGGTGAAGCTGACCTTGTCCTCGGCGACCTTCCCGTAGGAGACGAGGTTGTCGGGGAAGAAGCCCGGGGTGTAGCCGCCGAACCGTTCCTTCTCCGCCTCCAGCAGGTGCATCCACAGCATCACGCCGTCGGCGTCGACCGTCTCGCCGTTCGACCACTTGTACGGCTTGATGGTGATCGTCGCCGTCCGCCCGTCGGCGTCCCACACCGGCGGCTCGGCGAGGCTGCGCGCGTAGTCGACGGTGGGCTTGCCGCCGCTGCCGTACCAGTACAGCGGCCGGTACATCAGCGTCTGGAACTCGTGCAGGTTGGCGACCCCGTAGTAGTCGCCGGGGGTGAACGGGAAGATGAACACCGGGCTGAACCCGCTGGTGCAGGCCCAGGTCACGCTCCCCCCGCGACGCGGGGCGGGCCGGGTCGTCGTCGTCATGTCAGTACCTCTTCCAGGGCGGACTCGCCGCTGCTCGCGCGGGCGCCGTAGCGCTCCCAGCGCTCGCTCAGCCGGATGCGTCCGTCGGCGAGGATCTCGGGGGTGCTCCAGCACCGGCCGGCCACCACCTCGCCGTCTTCGAGCACCATCGTGTAGGTGAATTCGAGCTTTCCGCCGGTGCCGACGAGGCCGCTGAGCGAGCCCGTGCGGACCGGGCCGCCGTCGAAGTGGGCCCACAGCAGGTCGCCTTCGTGGCGGTAGTGGCCGACGGGGGCGTCCTCGCCGGGCGGGTAGCCGGTGTTGCGGAAGCTGCGGCCGTCGTAGTCGATGCTCACCGGCGGATCTCCAGCGTGCAGCACTTCACCGATCCGCCGGCCTTCAGCAGCTCCGAGGTGTCCACCCCGTGCGGGACGAAGCCCCGCTCGCGCAGCTCCTCGATCAGCCCGGTGGCCGTCTCCGGCAGCACCACGTTGCGCCCGTCGCTGACCGCGTTCAGCCCGAAGGCCTCGGCGTCCTCGCGGGAGGCGACGACCGCCTCCGGGTACAGGGCCCGCAGCACCGCCAGGCTCTCCGTGGAGAACGCGGCCGGGTAGTACATGACCGTGTCGTCGTCCAGGACGCACAGGGCCGTGTCCAGGTGGTAGAACCGCGGGTCGACCAGGGTCAGGACGACCACGTGCAGCCCGAAGAAGGCCTCCAGCCCCTCGTGCGCGGCGGGATCGCTGCGGAAGCCGGTGCCGGCCAGGATGCGCCGTCCCGCCGGGGCGAAGTCGCCCTCGCCCTCGTTGACGTACTCCGGGACGTGGACCTCGGGGTAGCCGCGCCCGGCGAACCAGGCCCGGTACGCCTCGGCCTCCGCGGCCCGCTCCTCGTGGCGGAAGCGGGCCACCAGCACCCTGCCGTCGACCACGGTGGCCCCGTTGGCCGCGAACACCATGTCCGGCAGGCCCTCCACCGGGTCGATCAGGTCGACCTCGTGGCCCAGCTCCAGGTACAGGTCCCGGATCCGCTCCCACTGCGCCATCGCCAGCCCGGTGTCGACCGGCTTGTCCGGCCGCATCCACGGGTTGATGGCGTAGCGGACGTCGAAGTGGGCGGGCGGGCACATCAGGTAGTGCCGCCGGGTCGCCTCACGCATGCTCCGGCCTCATCTCGGTGCGGATGCGGCTGGCCATCACGTGGGCGGTGCTCAGGGCCTCCTCCAGCGAGGCGCCGCGGGCGCCGAGGAAGCCGAGGATGTTGTTGCCGGCCGGCGGGCGCTTGATGACCGTGCCGGGGGTGGCCGTGATCTTGAGGAAGAAGACCGAGGGGTCCTCCGCGGCCCCCTCCGGCACCTCGACCGAGGCCACCGTCCCGGAGCCGCTGATCAGGCACATCGCGGCCGTGTGCACCTCCGTCGGGGAGTACGCGGAGACCTCCGGGCGGGCGCCGCGCGCGACGTCCGCCACACAGCGGATGGGGTCGTGGCCGGCGCTGATCCGCGCCATGTGGTCCAGGCCGCCGCCGCCGGGGCGGACGGCGATCTCCAGGACGAAGGGGCGCCCCTGGTGGAAGCGGATCTCGGCGTGCAGCACGGCCCGGCGCAGGCCCTGCGCGTGGGCGGCCGTCCTGACCACCCGGTGGACCTCGGCGACCTGTTCGGGGGTCAGGGAGGTCGGCGCGTGGTGCACGTCGTCGTCGAAGGTGCCGCTCTCGACGGTGATCCGGTCGACGATGGAGCCCAGGTAGACCTCGTCGTCCCAGGCCACGGCCTCGATGAGGTGCTCGTGGCCGTCGAGGTAGCCCTCGATGATGACCCCGTTCGGGCCCAGGTCCAGGCCGCCGGCCTCCATCAGGGCCCAGGTCATCGTCTCGATGCCGGTCATCACGTCGGCGAACCGGACGCGCATCTCCTCGGGGTCGTCGACCTTGAAGACGAAGTTGCTCGCGGCGCCCAGGGTCGGCTTGAGGATCAGCGGGTAGCCGAGCTCGGCGCCGGCGGCGACGGCCGTCTCGGCATCCGCCGCGAAGCGGAAGGCGGGGTGCGCGGCGCCGCCGCGCTCATGGGCCTGGCGCATCAGGTACTTGTTGCGGCTGGTGCGGGCGGCCTCCACCCCGATGCCGGGCAGGCCCAGCGCCTCGGCGACGGCCGCGACGGCGACCACGCCCGACTCGGAGAAGGTCAGGACCCCCTCGAACCCCTCCTCGGCGTGCCACTCCTTGGCCGCCGTGATGATGTCCTCGATCTGCTGGGACCCGGCGATCCGGTAGCGGGAGGACTCCCAGAAGTCCTCGGTGCCCAGGCCGTTGAGCACGTACAGCTCGGCGCCGAGCTCCTCGACCTGCCGGTAGCGCGATACGTAGTAGGTGGCGTTCTGGCTGGCTTCCAGGGCGAGCAGCTTCATCCCGGTCACCCCTCTCAGGCCTTGGCCGCGGCGGCCACGAGGACCTCGGCTTCGGCGTCGTCGGCGGTCTCGGCGGCGGGGGCCGGGGTCACGGCCTCGGGCCCGGCCCCGGCGGCGGGGGCCGCGAGGAGGGACTTCGGCAGGGCGAGGACGGTGGCGGTCGCGACGACCACGACCAGGGCGGAGAGGGCGTAGAAGCCGTACTGCACCTTGGTGGCGTCGACCAGCAGCGAGATCCCCGTCACGGCGGCGGTGCCGGCCGCGAGGCCGAAGGCGTTGGTGGCGCCGAAGACGAAGCCGGTGCGCTCCTCGGGGGCGGCCTTCATCAGGGCGGTGCGGGCGGCGATGCGGGCCACGCAGAAGGTGATGCCGGCGAACGGGATGGCCGCCATCATCGCGTACAGGTGCAGCGACTCCGTGACCAGGATGACGGCCCAGACGAGGTAGCCGATGAGGGCCGTCTTCACGAGCCCCGACCTGGCGCTGAGCTTCCCGAAGGTCCACGGGGCGGCCAGGGCGCCGATGCCGAACAGGGCGTCGACCACGCCCAGGTAGCCGGTGTTGCTGTGGAAGGCGTCGAGGACCAGGACCAGCATGATGCTGTTGCCGGTGATGATGACGATGTTGCCGATGGCGTAGAGCAGGGCGAGACGGGCCAGCGGCGGGCGGGGCCCGGAGGCCTTCGCGGTGCCGGCGGCGGCCTTCGCGGCGGTGGCGGCGGCGGCCGCGGAGCCCGCCGGGCGGCGGCCGATCGCGAACAGCATCAGCGCGGAGAGGAAGAAGGTCGCGGAGTTGAAGTAGAAGAGCGCGTCCACGCCCGTCCAGACGATGACCCAGCCGCCGAGCGCGGCCGAGGCCAGCGAGCCGGCCTGGATGGCCACCTCGGAGTTGCCGTTGAACCTGGCCAGGCGGTCCTCCGGGATGCGCTCCTTGATCAGGGCGTTGCTGGCCGGGAAGAACAGGGCCGCGGAGATCGACAGCACGAAGCTGGCGACGTAGCTGACCGTGGACGGCTCGCCGCCCAGCGCCAGCCACAGCGGCAGGCCGATCGCCGCCACACCGCTGACCAGGTCGGAGATCACCGCGAGGGTGCGGCGGTCGAAGCGGTCGACGAGCTTGCCGAAGTACACGGACAGCGCGACCTGCGGGATGGTCACGGCGATCATCAGCCAGCTGACCGCGAGCATCGTGTTCTGGGCGGTGAAGACCAGGTAGGAGGCGGCCGTCAGCTGGATGCCGTTGCCGAGGTTGGTGATGAACGTCGCGGGGACGAGCAGCCGTTCGGCCTTGTTGGCCTTCGGCGGGGCGGTCGTGGACACGGGGGCTCCTCGGGGGGTCAGACTCGGACGTCGACCGGCTCGGCGGGGGCGGCGGCCCCCACGGCGGTGGACAGGGTGGGCAGTCGCAGGGCCGCGACGGGGGTGGCCGGGGTGAAGCGGCCCGGCAGGCTCAGCTCCATGCCCGCCGCCCCGGCGCGCTCCGCCAGGTCGACGAGCAGCGGGGCGGCGCAGGCGAGCAGCGCGCGGACGGACAGCAGCAGGTCGCCGACGGCCGGCAGGTCGCCCGCCGTGGTGCGCCCGGCCTGCTTGACCAGCCGGTCCAGGTACACGACGACCAGGTCGGCCGCCCGGTGCAGGCTGAAGCTCTCCAGCTCGTAGTGGGCGCGGAAGCGGTCGACGACCGTCCCGGCGTGCTCGGCGCCGGTGGCGGACACCGGCAGCGGCGTACCGTCGGCCACCCCGTCGAGCAGCTCCGCCACCCGGCCCGCGAGCCGGTTCCACGGCTCGACCAGGCGGGAGGAGGACAGGGCGTCGAGGGCCGCGCGGCTGAAGTTCGTCCGGGAGTGCTCGGGCGCCGTCAGGGCCAGGTAGAAGCGGACCAGGTCGCGGGGGACCTCGGCCACCAGGTCGGCGGCCCACACCACGTGGCCCTTGCTGGTGGAGAACTTCTGGTTCTCCAGCTCGTAGAACTCGTTCGAGACGATCGCGTGCGGTTCGACGTACCGGCCGCCGTGCGCCATCAGCAGGGCCAGGTGCGTCATTCCCCAGAAGTAGACGTTGTCGAATCCGAGGAAGTAGACGAGCTCGATGTCGTTCTCGGCGAGCCAGTGCTCGTCGAGGGCGTCGGTGCGGTCGCCCTGCTGCGCGGCGGCCCACCAGGTGCAGTACATCGACGCGGCCATGCCCTCGGCCCACGCGTTGAGGACCTGCCCCGGCGTCTCGGCGAAGGGCGCCGCGATGCCCCAGGAGAGGGGGTAGGTGATCGGGAAGTCGGGCAGCGGCCGGGCCAGCGCCTCCCGGACGAGCTGCTCGGTGTGCGGGCGCGTGACGTCCCGGTGCGCGGCGTAGTAGGCGGTGAGCCGGTCGCGGTACTCCTCCATGGGCAGGACGAGGATCCGCGCCTCGCGGTGGGTGACCACGGCGTCCGGGTCGGTGGTGGAGCGCGGGTTCAGCAGCTCGTCGAAGTTGTTCGGGTGGCCGCAGGACTCGCACAGGCCGCCCCGGCTCTCCAGCAGGCAGACCGGGCAGTCGCCCGCGACCAGGCCCTCGACGAGGAACTCGCCGGTGGCCTCCACGTACGGGAAGCGGACCGTCTTCAGCCGGAACGCCCCCGCGGCGTGCAGGTCGGTGACGAAGTCGAGGACGGTCGTGCGGTAGCCCTGGTCGAACGGGGCGAAGCCGTCCACGGATACCCCCGCGGCCTCCAGCGTGGCGGTGATCTGCGCGGCGGAGCGGTCGGCGAGCTCCTGCGGCTCCAGCCCGGCCCGCAGGGCGCTGGCGACCACGTAGGTCTGGCTGTCGTCGGTGCCGCTGGTGTAGGTCACCGGGCGGCCCGAGGCGCGCAGGTAGCGGGCGTACACGTCGCCGGCCAGGAAGGGGCCCGCCAGGTGCCCGGTGTGCAGGTCCCCGTTGGGGGTCGGCGGGGGCGCGATGATGACCGTACGGCGGCTCACTCGGACCCCTCCGGGTGACGGGCCGAGAAGCGCTCGGACATCTCCAGGTCCCACCAGACGCTGTACATCTCGAAGTCCTCGCCGGACTCGTTGACCACCCGGTGCCCCGTGCCCGGGGTGAAGTGGACGACGTCCCCCTTCTCGAAGGGCACGCGGGTGCCCTCGGACTCCAGGAACGCGGAGCCGGAGACGGCGATGAAGATCTCGTACTCGTGGTGCGCGTGCGGGGTCGAGGCGGTGCCGGGTGCGATCACGCACCACGAGCCCTCGAAGGGGGCGTTCAGTTCGGGCCAGGGCAGCAGCCGCTGGGCGTCCAGTCCGTTCTCGTGGACCAGACCGGGGCGGTCCAGGTGCTTGATGAGCATCGGGTGGTCTCTCTCGTGGGGTGGCGGGGCTCGTACGGGTCCGGGCGCGGCCGTCAGGCGGCGGCGCCGGCGAGGCTGAGCTCGCGGGCCTGGGCCGGGATGGCCACCGGGGTGGTGGAGCGGTGCGCGAGGATGTCGAGCGTGATCTCGGCGGAGCGGCCGGCGAGGACGCTGAGCAGCGAGTCGGCGATGCCGTGCGTGGCCTCGTTGACGCCCTGGAGGTAGCAGGCGGCGCTCGCCGGGCGGCCCAGGTCCAGCCGGTAGTGGCGGCTGACCTCGATCCGCTCCAGGCCGATCGAGTCGCCCAGGGCGCGGACCGCGCGCGGCATGTCCCGGACGAAGCCGGTGCCGAGGAGGACCAGGTCGGTGCGCATCTCGCGCTCGGCGCCGGTCTTGCGGTCGGCGAGGGTCAGGACGACCTCGTCGCCGTCCATGCGCGCGCCGCGCACGTCGGTCATCGGCTGCATGCCCAGCCGGCCGCCGCCGGTGCGGCGGTCCTGGTAGAACTGCCGGTAGAGGGCGTCCAGGGTGGCCGGGGCCAGACCGCCGTAGTTGGAGCGGTACATCTCGTTCAGCAGCTGCCGGCGGGCCTCGGGGGCCGAGTCGTAGAACTCGTCGATGAAGGACGAGTAGTACAGCTCGTTGGTGAACTTGCTGCTCTCGTAGCCGTTGAGGCCGATGGAGCGCATGATCAGCGTCGGGCGGCACTCGGGCAGGTCCCGCAGGGCCTGGCCGAACAGCTCGGCCGCGCTCTGCGCGCCGCCGATGACGGCGACCCGGTGCGGGAGCGAGGCGTTCACCTCGCGGATGCGCTGGGTGTACTGCGTGCTGTGGATGACCCGTTCGGCGGGCAGGCCGGCGAAGACCTCGGGGACGTGGGCGTCGCGGCCCGCGCCGACCACCAGGTAGCGGCACTCGACGGTGTCGCCGTTCGCCAGGGTGACCATCCAGCCGGTGATCTCGCCGTCCTCCGCGCTCAGCGCGGTGACGGAGACGCACTCGCGGCCGTACTCGACGCGGACCGTTGTGAGTTCGTCCGCGACCCACTGGAGGTACTCGGAGATCTCGCTGCGGTACGGGACCCAGCTGCCCAGGTTGACGAAGGCGTCGAGACGGTCGTTGGCGTGCAGGAAGTTGACGAAGGAGAAGCGGCTCTGCGGATTGCGCAGGGTCACCAGGTCCTTGAGGAAGGACACCTGGCTGAGCGCGTCGGGAAGCAGCATGCCGCGCTGCCAGACGACGTCCTCGTCGCGCTCGATCAGCAGGGTGTCGCCGGCCAGCTCGGGGGCGAGCTCCTCGATCGCTACGGCCAGGGCCAGGTTCGCCGGTCCTGCGCCGACCGCGAGCAGTTCGACCTTGCGGTGTGCCATGGAAGTTACCTCCGGGTGGGGGAGCGATAACCGGATTCCACGCCGTGCCGCGATTGCCCGGAAGCCGTGGGCCGCACGGACAATCAACTCCGCCGAGACGGGGTCCGGAGCGTTGATTGACCGGTCCTCCAGGGCACTTCCGGTCAACGTGCGGCCCGATTTCGATGGGCTCCCTCACACCCATGAGAAGGAGTGCTCGTGCCGATCACCGACACCATCACGCCCGCCGGCGCGTACTACCGGCCGGCCGCTCCCGCCCGGGTGGCCACCCGCCGCCGCCTGCTGATGTGCCGACCCCGGCACTACGACGTCACGTACTCGATCAACCCGTGGATGAACCCGCAGCTGGCCACCGACAACGCGCTCGCGGTCCGCCAGTGGGAGGCGCTGCGCGACCTCTACCTGGACCTCGGGCACGTGGTGGAGGAGATCGACCCCGTCGAGGGCCTGCCGGACATGGTGTTCGCGGCCAACGGGGCGACCGTCGTCGACGGCCGCGTCTACGGGGCCCGCTTCCGGCACGCCGAGCGCACCGCGGAGGGGCCGGCGTACCTGCGCTGGCTGGAGGGGCGCGGCTACAAGGACGTGCTCTGGCCCGAGTTCGTCAACGAGGGGGAGGGCGACTTCCTCACCGTGGGCCGGCGCATCCTGGCGGGCACCGGCTTCCGCACCGACCCGCGCTCGCACCTGGAGGCCCAGGAGTTCCTCGGCCTGCCGGTCACCTCGCTGACGCTGGTCAACCCGGACTACTACCACCTGGACACCGCGCTGGCCGTGCTCTCGGACGACGAGGTCATGTACTACCCGGCGGCCTTCTCCCCCGGCAGCCAGGCCGTCCTGCGCGCGATGTTCCCGGGCGCGGTCCTGGCGAGCGCCGAGGACGCGGCCGTCTTCGGGCTCAACGCCTTCTCCGACGGCCGCCACGTGCTCCTGCCCGCCGCCGCCACGGGGCTGCACGCCCAGCTGCGGGCGCGCGGGTTCGAGCCGGTGGGCGTCGAGCTCTCCGAGCTCCTCAAGGCCGGCGGCAGCGTCAAGTGCTGCACGCTGGAACTCCGGGACCGCTGAGCCGGTCCCGGCACCGGATCCGGCCCTGTGACCGGGTGCTCCGGGGGTCTGTGGGGTCCCCCGGATGGCCCCGTCACAGGGCCGCCGCGCTCCCCGTGGCCGACAGTGGGTGCAGGCCCGCACCCGGGGCCGCCCCGGGCTCCCCCGGGCGCGCGCCCCGGGGGCACACCCACACCACGCCGGAGGCGCACGCAGATGGGACTCTTCGATTTCCTGAAGCACGACAAGCACAAGCAGGCGGAGCAGACCGAGCAGCAGGCGGCCGCCCCGGGCGGCGCCGCCCCGCCCACGCCGTCCGACACGGGGTCGAAGTACACCGACGCGGCGGCGGCCACCAAGGCGGCGGCCGAGCGGATGGCGGCCGCGGCGCCGAAGGCCGCCATGCCGCCCAAGGCCCCGATGCCGCCCGCGGCGGCGCATCCGGCGCCGGCCGCGCCCAGCGGCCATGCGGCCGCGCACAAGGCCGTCCCGGTGCCGCCGAAGCCGGCGCCGGCCGCCAAGAAGCGCACGTACACCGTCAAGCCGGGGGACTCGCTCTCCGCGATCGCCCGCCGCGAGCTCGGCAACGAGGCCCGCTGGCGCGAGCTGTACGCCCTGAACCGGGGCGTGATCGGCGCCAACCCCGACCTGATCCACCCCGGACAGGTGCTGACGCTGCCCGGCTGAGCGCGGACGTACGGCAGGGGCCCGGATCCTCCAGGATCCGGGTCGTGCACCGCGGCGACGACCGTGCCGCCATCGCTGGTACGGATGGTCTTTGGAAGGTCGTCGGCGTCCTGCTGGCCCATCAGCGCAATCTCTCCGGACTCACCCAGGCCAAACTGGCCGAACTGGC
>NZ_JBFBGN010000145.1:0-16393 GCF_040684675.1 Streptomyces sp. NPDC089915
ACCGGCGCCTCCACCGCCGACCTCGCCGTGGTCCTCGTCGACGCCCGCAACGGGGTCATCGAGCAGACCCGCCGCCACGCCGCCGTCGCCGCCCTGCTGCGCGTTCCCCACGTGGTCCTCGCCGTCAACAAGATGGACCTCGTCGGATACGAGGAGGACGTCTTCGCCCGCATCGCCGAGGAGTTCACCGCCTACGCCCGCGCACTCGGCGTCCGCGAGATCACCGCGATCCCGATCTCGGCCCTGGCCGGGGACAACGTGGTCGAGCCCTCCGCGCACATGGACTGGTACGGCGGCCCCACCGTCCTGGAGCACCTGGAGACCGTCCCCGTCGGCGACGTCCTCACCACCGGGCCCGCACGCTTCCCCGTCCAGTACGTGATCCGCCCGCAGACCGCCGCGCACCGGGACTACCGCGGCTACGCCGGCCAGATCGCCTCCGGCGTCCTGCGCGTCGGCGAGGCCGTCACCGTCCTTCCGTCGGGCAAGACCTCGGTGATCGAGGGCATCGACGCGCTCGGCGAGCCCGTGGACACCGCCTGGGCCCCGCAGTCCGTCACCCTCCGCCTCCGGGACGAGGTCGACGTCTCCCGCGGCGACCTCATCGCCCCCGCCGCGGCCGCCCCCGCCACCACCCAGGACGTCACCGCCACGGTCTGCCACGTCGCCGACCGGCCCCTGAAGCCCGGGCAGCGGGTCCTGCTCAAGCACACCACCCGCACCGTCAAGGCGATCGTCCGCGAGATCCCCTCCCGGCTGGCCCTGGACGACCTCACCCAGCACCCCGACCCCGGCCGGCTCTCCGCCAACGACATCGGCCGCGTCGTCCTGCGCACCGGCGAGCCCCTCGCCCTCGACGCCTACGCGGCCTCCCGCCCCACCGGCTCCTTCCTCCTCATCGACCCGTCCGACGGCACCACCCTGACCGCGGGCATGGCCGGCGAGGCCTTCACCGAAACCGAGACCGAAACCGAGACCGAGACCGAAACCGCGACCCACGCCCGGACCGAGACCGAGACCGAACGGACCGTCTGACGATGTCCCCACCGCACCGTCCGCGCCGCCGGCGCCCCCGCCCGGCCACCCTGCCCGCCCTCCTCCTGGCCTGTGCCGCCGCCCTCGCCTCCTGCGGCTACGGATCGCGTGCCGACCCGGTCCCCGCCGCCGCCCGGGCGCCGGCGGGCGCGGCCGCTACGAGACTCTCGGCGGGCTCCGTGACCCTCGGCTACTTCCCCAACCTCACCCACGCCACCGCCCTGGTCGGCGTACGCGAGGGCCTGATCGGGCGGGAGCTGGCCGGGACCACCCTGAAGACCACCACCTTCAACGCGGGCCCCGCCGAGATCGAGGCCCTGAACGCCGGCTCGATCGACATCGGCTTCATCGGCCCCTCGCCCGCCGTCAACGGCTACGTGAAGTCCGGGGGGCGCGGTCTGCGCATCGTCTCCGGCTCGGCCTCCGGCGGCGTCAAGCTCGTCGTGAACCCGGCGAAGATCAAGAGCCTGGACGACCTCAAGGGCAAACGGATCGCCACCCCGCAGCTCGGCAACACCCAGGACGTGGCCCTCCTCGACTGGATCGCGGCCCGCGGCTGGAAGGTGGACGCGGCCAGCGGCAAGGGCGACGTCTCGGTCGTCCGCACCAACAACACCATCACCCCGGACGCCTACCGTTCCGGCTCGATCGACGGCGCCTGGGTGCCCGAGCCCACCGCCTCCAAACTGGTCGAGGAGGGGGCGGCCGTCCTGCTCGACGAGAGCGACCTGTGGCCCGGCGGGGAGTTCGTGATCACGAACGTGGTCGTCTCGCGGAAGTTCCTCGAGGAGCACCCGGACGTGGTCGAGGCCGTCCTGCGCGGCACCGTGAAGACCAACGAGTGGATCAACGCCGACCCGGAACGGGCCAAGGCCTCCGCCAACGCCGCCCTGCGGACCCTCACCGGCAAGGCCCTGGAACCCGCGGTCATCGACCGGGCCTGGCCGTCGGTCCGCGTCACCGACGACCCGCTGCCCGCCACGCTCAGGGCCCAGTCCGCGCACGCGGTCTCGGCCGGACTGCTGGACGCCCCCGACCTGACCGGCATCTACGACCTCGGGCCGCTCAACCGGGTCCTCGGTTCCCTGCACAAGCCCGCCGTCACGGACCCCGACGACCAAGGGAGGTGAGCCGCGATGGCGACCGCACTCATCAACGCGGAGGACACCGCGGCGCTCACCCGGGCCGTCCGCACCGAGCACGTCTGCAAGTCCTTCCCCGGCCCGGCCGGCCCCCAGCAGATCCTCGACGACGTCAGCCTCGACGTCGCCCCCGGCGAGTTCGTCACCCTCCTCGGCGCCTCCGGCTGCGGCAAGTCGACCCTGCTCAACCTGATCGCCGGCCTCGACACCCCCACCTCCGGCACCGTCACCACCGAGGGCCGGCCGGCGCTGATGTTCCAGGAGCACGCCCTGTTCCCCTGGCTGACGGCCGGGAAGAACATCGAGCTGGCCCTGCGGCTGCGCGGGGTGGCCAAGGCCGACCGCAGGCCGGAGGCCGAGCGTCTGCTGGATCTGGTCCGCCTCGGCGGCGCCCACGGCAAGCGGGTCCACGAACTGTCGGGCGGCATGCGCCAGCGCGTGGCCCTCGCCCGAGCCCTCGCCCAGGACAGCCGCCTCCTCCTGATGGACGAGCCCTTCGCGGCCCTGGACGCCATCACCCGCGACGTCCTGCACGGCGAACTCACCCGCATCTGGGCCGAGACCGGTCTCTCCGTCCTCTTCGTCACCCACAACGTCCGCGAGGCCGTCCGCCTCGCCCAGCGCGTCGTCCTCCTCTCCTCCCGCCCCGGCCGGGTCGCCAAGGAGTGGAACGTCGGCATCCCGCAGCCCCGCCGCATCGAGGACGCCGACGTCGCGGAACTGTCCCTGGAGATCACCGAACACCTGCGAGGGGAGATCCGCCGCCATGGCCGGCACTGACCTCAGGCCCCGGGCCGCCGCCGGCGAGCTGGCCGGGCTGGACGCGCTCGACGCCCACACCGGCGCCCGGCCCCCGCTGCGCCGCCTCCTCCTGGGCAAGGCCCTGCCCCCGGCGCTGGCCGTCGCCCTGGTGCTGGCGCTCTGGCAGATCCTGGCCTGGGCCCACGTCACCGAGGACTACAAGCTCCCGCCGCCCGCCGCCGTCTGGGACAGCCTCGCCGACCTCTGGTTCAAGGGCACCCTCTTCGGCGTCGTGTGGACCAGCGTCTGGCGCGGCCTGTCCGGCTTCCTGCTGGCGCTGGCCATCGGCACCCCGCTCGGCCTGCTCGTCGCCCGCGTCCGGCCGGTACGGGCGGCCGTCGGCCCGATCCTCTCCGGCCTGCAGTCCCTGCCCTCGGTCGCTTGGGTGCCCCCGGCCGTGCTCTGGCTGGGCCTGAACGACTCGATGATGTACGCCGTCATCCTGCTCGGCGCCACCCCCTCCATCGCGGGCGGCCTCGTCTCCGGCATCGACCAGGTCCCGCCGCTCCTGCTGCGGGCCGGCCGCTCCCTGGGCGCCACCGGCCTGCGCGGCGCCCGCCACGTGGTCATGCCGGCCGCCTTCCCCGGCTACCTCGCCGGCCTCAAGCAGGGCTGGGCCTTCTCCTGGCGCTCCCTGATGGCCGCCGAGATCATCGCCAGCTCCCCCGATCTGGGCCTGGGGCTGGGCCAGTTGCTGGAATCGGGGCGCGAGACCTCCGACATGGCCCGGATCTTCCTGGCCATCGCCCTGATCCTGCTCGTCGGCATCGCCGTCGAACTGCTCGTCTTCGCCCCGGTGGAGCGCCGCATGCTGCGCGGCCGCGGCCTGCGCGGGTGAATCAGGCCGCGAGCGCCCGGGCCCCGGCCACGGCCCCGTCGTAGCGCAGCAGCACCAGCCGGACCAGTTCCGGGGCGGCGCCGAGCACCCCGCCCAGGACGTCCGCGCCGGCCTCGGCGGCGCCCGCCGCGATCCGGTCGGGGAGACGGCCCGGCGCCAGGACGTAGGGGGCCACCGCCACCCGTCGTACGCCCTCCGCGCGCAGGGCCCGTACGGCGTCCCCGGTGGCGGGGAACAGCGGGCCGGCGGAGGCGAAGGCGGGCCGCACGGCCCGCCAGCCGGTGCCCTGCCAGCTCCGGGCGATCCCCGCGAGCACGGCGGCGGCGTCGGGGTCGGTGGTGCCGGCGGCCGCGAGCACGACGCCGGTCGTCGCGCGCTCGTGCGGGCCGAGGCCGGCCTCGTACAGCCGGCGCTCCAGCGCGGCCGTCAGCAGGGGGTGCGGGCCCAGTACCGGGGCCTGCCGGACGACGAGGGGGGCCGGGGCTCCGCGCAGGGCCCCGGGCAGGTCGTGCCGGGCGTGGAAGGCGCGGCTCAGGAGCAGGGGCTGGACCACCACGCCCGCCGCCCCGCCGGCCGCCATCCGGGTCAACTCCCCTTGCACGGAGGGCGAGTCGAAGTCCAGGAAGGCCGTGCCCACCCGCAGTCCGGGCCTCGTCGACCGGATCCGCCGGGTGAGTGCGCGCACCGTCACCGCGTGCCGGGGGTCACGGCTGCCGTGCGCGACGAGCAGCAGGTGCCCGTCCATGTCGGCGGCGCGCCCCTAGCTCGCGACGAGGGCCGGCACCGGCCAGTAGGGCTCGTCCTGGAGGAGCATCGGGTCGTGGGTGAGGATCGCCCGCTCGTACTGGCTCAGGACGGGCGAGGGCTCGATCCCCTGCGACTCGATCATGTTGTGCCGGCACTGGCGGTAGACCGTCAGCGCGTCGAGCTGGCGGCCGCAGCGGTACAGGGCCCGCATCAGCAGCATGCAGAACTGCTCGTGGTTGGGATTGCGCGAGTACAGCTCGGTCAGCTCCGGGAGGATCCGCTCGTGGCCGCCGGCGCGCAGTTCGAGGTCGTAGAGCAGGATGAGCGCCGAATTCCTCGCCTCCTGATATCTCGTCGAGGCGGTCTGGCAGATGGGCCCGCCGGTGAGTCCGCCGAATACCGGGCCGCGCCAGCGGGAGAGCCCCCCGCGGAGGTCGGCGATGTCCTGGCGCAGTTCCGCCGGGCCCCCCGTCCCCGTCCGCGCGTGGATGGCGTCCACGGTGTCGAGGAAGAGATAGGCGTCGAGTTCCCACCGGTCGAAGAGGAACAGGTAGCCGGAGGTGTTCGTCACCACCCGGGAGCCCTCGCGCTCCGGCTCGACGGCCGCCAGGGTCCTGCGGACCCGGCTGATCTGCGCCTGGAGGGCGTTCTCGACCTTGTTGGGGGGTGTGGTCCCCCAGAGTTCGAGGATGAGGGAGTCCACCGTGACGAGGGACCCGCCGGACGCGAGCAGGGCCGCCAGGAGCGTCTGCTGCATGGCGCCGCCGAGCCTTACGGCGACCCGCTGTTTGACGATTTCTATGGAACCTAGGACTGAGAACAGCAACACAAACATCTCCCCGCGAGATGGAAAGAGAACGGTGTCGTGTGCACTGGCGTCGGGCGGTCGATTTCGGTGCCGGAAGCAGTCTCGACATGCTCTGGAACTTTAATGGACCGATCGGTCCCGACCGTACTCGGTCGGCCGGGAGCGTGTCAATGAAGCCCCCGGAAGCCCCCGGGAGCCCCCGCCGCACCCGGCCCCGGACATGCCGAAAAGGCCGTGCAGCACGCCGGGCGCCGGATGCGGGGGATCCAATGGGTGCGCCCTGACGTGCTGCACGGCCGAACAGGGGGGAGGGGGGCGCCGCGCGGGCGCCCCCCTCCCGTCAGGCCGAGGCCTTGGTGCGGTAGCGGGCGGCGCCCGCCAGGGACACCAGGGTCACGGCCAGGGTGATGGCGGTGACGGTCCACAGGCCGGCCCGGTAGGGGGCGGTCCCGCCGGTGCTGAGCGAGAAGACGGTGGCGGTGAGGGCGATGACCACGCCGTTGCCGATCTGGGCGCCGGCGTTGAACAGGCCCGAGACCAGGCCCTGCTCGTCGGGCGCGGCGGTGCCGACGGCGGCGATGTTCAGCGCCGGGTAGACCGCGGCGAAGCCGAGGCCGCCGAGCAGCTGCTGGGCGAACAGGGTGACCAGCGGGTCGACCTGACCCATCAGCAGGACCCAGCCGAGGTAGCCGATGCTCAGCAGGACCAGGCCGCCGGTCGCGACCGGCCAGGCGCCGTACTTGGTGACCAGCGCGGCGCCGTAGCGGGCGGTGCCCGCGGTCAGCACGCCGCCGAGGAGGAAGGCGAGGCCGGCCTCCAGCGGGGACCAGTGCAGCTGCTCCTGGTAGTAGAGGGTCAGTACGAACTGGAAGGAGACGTAGGCCCCGAAGAAGAGCATGGCGACCAGCGCGCGGGTCAGCTGGCCCTTGCGGAAGACGGCGAGCGGGACCAGCGGGGCCGGGTGGCGGCTCTCGACGAGGGCGAACAGCGGGAAGAGGACGGCGGCGGCGATCAGCGAGCCGATGGTCAGCGCGTTGCCCCAGCCGTCACTGGCGGCCCGGCTGAGTCCGTACACGAGGGCCACCGCGCCCGCCGTCACCGTGACGGCGCCGAGGATGTCGATGCTGCCGCTCTTGCCCTTCTCCTGCTGCGAGGGCACCACCGAGGCGGCGAGCAGTGCGACCAGGAGGCCGGCCACGGCCGGGGCGAAGAGGACGAGCCGCCAGGAGACGCCGGCCATCAGGCCGCCGAGGATCAGGCCGAGCGAGTAACCGGCGGAGGCCACGGCCAGGAAGGTGCCGAGGGCGCGGTTGCGCGACTGCTCGTCACGGAAGGCGTCGAGCAGGATGGCCATGGCGGCGGGTGCGGTGATGCCGGCGCTGACGCCCTTGAGCAGTCGGGCCACCACCAGGACCACGCCGTTGTCGGCGAGGCCGCCGAGGATGCTGGCCACCACGAACACGGCCAGCCAGCCGATCAGCAGCTTCTTGCGGTTGTAGAGGTCGGCCAGCCGGCCGCCCAGCAGCAGGAACCCGCCGAAGCCCAGCGCGTACGCCGAGACGACCCACTGGAGGGCGGAGGTGGTCATGCCCAGGTCCGACTGGACCAGGGGGAGGGCGGGTCCCATGCTCGCGATGTCCATCGCGTCGAGGAACTGCACCGCGCACACCACCAGGAGCAGCAGCGGCAGGCTTTTCACCATGGGGGCGGGAGGGGTCACCGCCCGTGCGATGGGAGGGGAGGTCGGGGATGCCTCGGTCATGATCAGACTCCGATCGGAGTGTCGTCGGAAGCAGCGAGCGGGCTGGAGAGCTGTGCGTAGCCATGCGCAATATGATGGACCGATCAGTCCTGGACTGATCGGTCCATTTCTAGCGCTCACAAACCCCGGTGTCAAACGTATGCTGGGAACCGCGGGGGAGAGGCGAAGGAGTTGAGACATGGCGCGCACACCGGCACCGGGTACGAGGCAGCGGATCCTGGACGCCTCGGCCAAACTCTTCGGTGAGCAGGGGGTCCGGGCCGTCGGCATGCAGCAGGTGATCGACGCGACCGGAGTCGGCAAGAGCCTGCTGTACCGCGAGTTCGCCAGCAAGGACGAGCTGATCGCGGCCTGGCTGCGCGACAGCGACGCGCAGTGGTGGGAGCGGGCCGAGGAGGTCACCGCCCCGCACGCCGGGGACCCGGCCCGTCAGATCCTCGAGCTGATGGAGTTCTTCCAGGAAAGCGTCGCGGAACCCGACTTCCACGGCTGCATCTACTACAACACCTCCAGCGAGTTCCGCGACCCCGCCCACCCCGGCCGCGAAGAGGCGAAACTGCACCTCAAGGGCCTGCGCAACTGGTGGCGCGACAAGGCCGCCCAGGCCGGCGCCGAGGACCCCGACGCCCTCGCCGACACCCTGATGCTGATCGTCGGCGGCACCCTCGCCAACGGCGAGGTGCTCGGCGCCGCCGGACCCGCCCGCATGGCCCTGGCCACCACCGAACTCGTCCTGCGCCAGTACTGCCCGAACGCCCTCGCGGCCGCCACGATCTGACCGGCGGCGCCCCGTACGGACGGCCCCGCGGCACACAGCCGCCGCGGGGCCGTCCGCACACCGTCCGCCGGCCCCCTCAGGAGCCGGGGGCACCGGTGCGCGTGGGCCGGGCGTGCCGCACCGCCACGCCGTGCTCCTCGTAGCCGTCGTTGTAGACGAACGCCGAGGGCATCCGGTCGTGGAACTGGTAGTCGGCCTGAATTCGACCGTCCTCGGCGAGCACGAGGATGTCCTGGCCGGACATCTCCATCTCGCCCGTGGCCGCCGTGACCATCACCCAGTTGAACCGGACGACGTCGTGGTGGCCGGTCGCGTTGTGCGAGGACCGGAACTCGTACCCCATCGGGCCGTACACCTCGTGCGTGTAGGCCAGTTGGTCCAGCAGGGCCGCGTGCCCCCGGATCGGGTCCTTGCGGTAGAAGACGTAGACGCAGTCCGGGGCGTACATCTCGTACACCATGTCGCGCCGGCGCCGCGGATCCTTCTCGTTCCACAACGCGACGTAGCGCGCGAGGAGTTCATTGGGTCGGGGCAGCATGAAGGGGTACCTCCGGGTTCTCTCCTGGGACGCCGCCCGCTCAGCCGCCCGCGGTGTACCGCGGCAGCAGCTGGGCCAGGTCGGCCGTGATGGCGCGGGCGTGGGTCCGCAGGTAGAAGTGGTCCCCGGGGAAGGTCCGGCACCCCAGGAACTCCGGAGTCCGCCCGGCCCACGACCGCATGGCCTCGGGCGCGAGGAGCGGGTCCCCGCGCCCGGAGTAGGCGACGACCGGACAGCCCACGGCCGCCCCGTCGTCGGAGAAGTCCGCGCACACCGCGCCGTCCGCGCCCATCGCGCGCACCGCCGCCGCCAGCAGCTCCGGATCCTCCTCGACCTCCGGCGGCAGCCCGCCCAGCACCCGCAGCGCCCCCAGCGGGCACGCCACCAGATCGGGCGGGGCCGTGAACCCCGCCGGCGCCCACCCCGACACGGCCAGCAGCGACGGCGCCGGCAGGCCCCGCCGCTCCAGCTCCACCGTCAGCCGGTAGCCGAGCAGCGCCCCCATCGAGTGGCCGAACACCGCGTACGGGCGCTCGTCCAGCTCGTCCGAGACCACCCGGGCGAGCGCCTCGGCCAGCGCGCCGAGCCGCGTGTACGGGGCCTCGCGCCGCCGCTCCTGACGGCCCGGCAGCTGCACGGCCTGGCAGGCCACCGAGGCGGGCAGCCGCCCCGGCCACTCCCGGTACATCGAGGCGCCGCCCCCGCTGTGGTGCAGCAGGAACAGCCGCACCTCCGCGTCCGGATCGGCCTCCACCGGGTGCAGCCACCGCTGGGCGCCCTGGACCTCCGGCAGCGGACCCGCGCGCACGGGCACCTGTACGGTGTCCACGGCGTTCTAGGCCGCCCGCGCCGGGTCCGAGACCGCCTCGAACCGCTCCCGCAGCACCCGGCGCAGCACCTTCCCGGTGGGATTGCGCGGCAGTTCGGCGACGATGTCGTACCCCGTCGGGATCTTGAACCCGGCGATCCGGCCGTTCAGGAACCGCAGGAACTCCCGGGGGGCCGTCGCCCCGGCCTCCGGACGCAGCACCACCGCGGCCCGGACGGCCTCGCCCCAGTCGGGGTGCGGAACCCCGTACACGGACACCTCCGCCACCGCCGGATGGGCCCGCAGCGCATTCTCGACCTCCGTGGGATAGATGTTCTGACCCGCGACGATGACCGTGTCGTTGACCCGGTCGGCGAGGAACAGGTAGCCGTCCTCGTCCACCCGGCCCATGTCGCCCATCGACAGCCACGCACCGGACTCCCCGGACAGCGCCTGCGCGGTCGCCTCCGGCAGCCGCCAGTACCCGAGGAAGCGGGCCGGGCTGCGCACCACCACCCGCCCGACCTCGCCCGCCGGCAGCGGCCGGCCCTCCGGGTCCAGGATCCGCAGCTCCACCCCGGGGACGGCCCGGCCCGCCGAGCCCAGCACCCGGCTGTCCGGCGTGTGGTCCTCCGGCGCCAGCACGGTCAGGAAACTGCCCGCCTCCGCCGAGGAGTAGCCCTGCGCCAGCGCGCAGCCCAGCACGTCGATGCAGGTCAGCAGCAGCTCGCGGTCGATGGGGGAGCCGCTGTAGACCACCTTGCGCAGCGAGCGGAAGGTCTCCCGGGTCGTGCCCCGCTCGGCCAGCATCATCCGCAGCATCGCCGGCGCCGCCCACAGGGTGGTCACCGCGTGCCGCTCGATCAGCCGGGTCGCCTCGTCGGCCACGAACTGGCGCATCACCACCGTGGTGGCGCCCGCGTTGAAGGCGTGCATGAACCAGCCGAACCCGGCCGTGTGCAGGCCCGGGAAGCAGCTCAGCCCCCGGTCCTCGGGCCGCCAGTCGATCCAGTCCACCCCGGCCGCCCGGGTGTCGGCGATGAAGGTGAAGAAGGTCCGCTGCGCCAGCACCACCCCCTTCGGCAGCCCGGTCGTCCCGCTCGTGTACAGCTGCGCCACCGGGTCGTCGAAACCGGCCGCGCCGGCCGTCGGCGGCTCGGTGTCCGGCGCCCCCGCCTTCCAGTCCAGGAACCCGCCCGCCACATGGCGGTCCGAGTCCATCTCCACCACCCGCCGCAGCCCGGGCAGCACGGACCGCAGCTTGTCCACCAGCGGTCTGAACTGCCGCTCCACGAAGAGCAGTTCGGCCTGGGAATCGCGCAGCACGTGCTCGACCTCGCCGACCGTGAGCCGCGAGTTCACCGGCACCAGCACCGCGCCGCTCTTCGCGCAGCCCAGCGCCAGGTCGTAGTAGCGCTCCGACTCCCGGCCCAGATAGCCCACCCGCGATCCGGCCGCGAGCCCGGCGGCCAGCAGGGCGTGCGCGGTCCGGTTGCTCTCCCGGTGCAGCTCCCCGTAGGTGAGCGCGCGGTCCTCGCACACCACCGCGGGCTGGTCGGGCCGGGTCCGGGCGTGCAGCGCCGCGCGGGCGGCGAGGGTCCGGTCCTCCGTACGGTTGTCCATGGGCCTGTATCCCTTGTCGCTCGCTCGGACGGTTGAAAGGGGCCACGGCGGCCGAGGCGTCCGCCGTGGCCCCGGTTCGGGGGGGAGGGGGTCAGGCGGCGGCCGGCGCCGTCCCGGCGGCCAGCCGGACGGACAGCAGCTCGGCCAGCTCCTCCACCGACGGGTGGTCGAACACCACGGACGACAGCAGCGGGATCCGCAGCCGCGCCTGGAGCTGGTTCTTCAGCACGATCGCCGTCAGCGAGTCCACGCCGAGCTCCAGGAAGCTCGCCCGGGTGTCGACGTACTCCGGGTCGTCGACCGCGAGCAGCGCCGCCACCGTCGCGCGGATCAGGGCGACCAGCGCCGTCTGCCGCTCTTCCGGCCCGGCCGCCGCCAGCGCCTCCACGTCCACCGGCGCGGCCGAGGCCGCCGCCCGCGCGGTCCGCTCCGCGGCCGCCGCCTCCACCGGGCGGTCCGGCAGCCGGGTGAAGCCCATCCCGGACAGCTCCATCACCGGCCGGCCGTCCTCCTCCAGGAGGAGCACGTCCAGGGTGAACGCCGGGTCCGTCCGCTCCGGGTCGTCGGCGCGCGTCACCCGGGCCGCCGAGCGCAGCAGCTCCCCGCGCGGCTTCTTGAACGCCCGCAGCCGCCCCACGCTCGTCGCCACGTACCGGCGGCCGTCGTCGGTGAGCGCCGCCAGGCCGTGCGTGGCCCCGTCCAGCAGCGGCGGCGGCAGCAGCTCGGCCCGGGAGACGTCCCCGCCGGACAGCTCCGTCACCGCGAAGTCCGGGCCGTACGAGGTCACCGACCGGGCCCGCAGGAACTGCGGCCCGTACTCCAGGCCGGCCTCCGCGTACGCGGCCTTCACCTCACCGCCGTCCATCACCCGCGAGGGCTCCTCGCCCTCCAGGGCCCCGGTCAGCGCCAGCAGGGTGCGGCCCGGGCCCGCGAGGCCGCTGCCCGCGTAGTCGGGCTCGGCCGCGATCGAAGCCGTCGCGTGCACCCGCTCGGCCCCCTCGGGCTCGTCGGCGCCCCGGCTGGACACCTCCACCGCGAGCCGCCCGTCCGGGCCGGGACGGACCCGGGTCACCAGCAGCGCCGGCCGGTCCGACAGGAACAGCGCCTCCTCGAAGCGGACGTCCTCCACCGCCCGGCCCAGGTCGCCGTACACCTCGTCCTGCACCGCCAGCAGCAGCTCCAGATAGGCCGCCGCGGGCAGGAACACCTGGCCGCCGATGGTGTGGTCGGCCAGGTACGCCGGCTGGCGGGCGCTGATCCGCGCGGTGAACTCCCGCCGCCCGTCGCCCGGTCCGTGGCCCGGCGTCTCGTCCCGCCCGGCGCCCGGCGTCTCGCCCGGCCCTTCCTCCCGCTCGTCGCCCCGCCCGCGGTCCCGTCCGGTCTCCCGGCCGAGCAGCGGATGCCCGTCGCCGCCCGCCCCGCCCCGCCCGGCGGGCCGGGCCGGGAGCCGGTACTCGCGCCGGTCGAAGACGTATCCGGGCAGCGGGATCCGGCGTCCCGCCCGGCCCGCGTACACCGCGCCCCAGTCGAGGTTCAGCCCCGCCGTGTACGCCCCCGCCAGCGCGGCCTCCAGGGCGGTGCCGGCGGGGTCCTTCGCGCGCAGGCTGCTCAGCCAGCGGTGCTGCTCCTGCGGCACCCCGCGCCGGGCCAGCGAGGTCAGCGCGGAGGACGGGCCGACCTCCAGGAACACGTGCCGGCCGCGCTCCGCGATCGTGCGCACCCCGGCCGCGAACTCCACCGTCTCGTTGACGTGCCGCACCCAGTACTCCGGCGTCGCCAGCTCCCGCGGATCGGCGATCCGGCCGGTCAGGTTCGACACGAGCGGCAGCTGCGGCTCCCGGAACCGGATCCCGCGCAGCACCTCGGCCAGCGGCTCCGACACCCCGGCCATCAGCGGCGAGTGGAACGCCGCCGTCACATGCAGCTCGGTCACCGTCCAGCCCGGCTCGCGCAGCGCCTCCACCGCCTCGGCCAGGGCGTCCGCCGCGCCCGAGACCACCACCTGCTGCGGGGCGTTGACCGCCGCGACCGCGAGCCGCGGCCACTTCGCCACACGCTCCCGTACCTCCTCCGCCGGCGCCGACACCGCGGCCATCCCGCCCGGCTCCGACACCGACTCGATCAGCCGGGAACGGGCGGCCAGGAAGGCGACCCCGTCCGGGAGGGCGAACAGCCCGGCCACCGTCGCCGCGACGATCTCGCCGACGCTGTGCCCGATCAGCACGCTCGGCCGCACCCCCCACGACAGCCACAGCCGGGCCAGCGCGTACTCCAGCGTGAACAGGGCCGCGTGCGTGAAGGACGTACGGGCCAGCGTCTCCCCGGCGTCCGGCACGTCCCCGAACATCACCGCGGCCACGGAACGCCCCAGCAGCGGGGCGAACAGCGCGTCGCACTCGTCCACGTACCGGGTGAAGACGGGGAAGCGGCCGTACAGGGCGCGGCCCATGCCGACGTACTGCGAACCCGACCCGGTGAACAGGAAGGCCGTCTTGCGGAACGCGTCCGGTTTGCCGTCCCCGCGCGCCGGGGCGCTCCACCGCTCCAGGTGCCCGGCCAGCTCGGCCGTCCCCGTGACGGCGGCCGCCGCCCGGTGGCGGAAGTGCGAGCGGCCCGTGGCCCGCGTGCGGCACAGGTCGGCGAGGGAGGTGTCCGGGTGCTCGGCCAGGAAGCGCGCGTACCGCTCGGCCTGGAGCCGCAGCGCCGGACGGGACTTGGCGGAGAGCGTGAACACCTGCCCGGGCTCCTCCCGCTCCCGCGCCCCGGGAGCCGCCCCGGCCGGCGCGGACGCGGGCGGCTCCTCCAGCACGGCCACCGCGATGGCCCCGGCCACCCCGAAGCCGTTGACCGTGGCCCGGCGCACCGGCGCCTTCCACGGCCGCTCCTCGGCCGCCACCGTGATCGGGTACGTGTCCCACGGGATCCGCCCCGACAGATTGCGCCAGACGTGCGGGAAGAAGGCGCCCGCGCGCATCTGCGTGATCACCTTGATCACCGCGCCCAGCCCGGCCGCCGGCTCCATGTGCCCGATGTTCGCCTTCAGCGAGCCGATGACCAGCGGGTTCTCCCGGTCGTGCGAGGCGCCGAACACCCCGTTGACCGAGCCCATCTCGATCGGGTCGCCCAGCGGGGTCCCCGTCCCGTGCGCCTCCACGTACTGGATGTCGCCCGGCTCCAGCCGCGCGTTCGCCAGCGCCGCCCGCATCACGGCCTCCTGCGCCGTGCCGTTGGGCGCGCTCAGGCCCGCGCTCTCGCCGTCCTGCCCGATCGCGGTCCCGCGGACCAGCGCCAGGACCCGGTCCCCGTCCGCCAGCGCGTCCGACAGCCGCTTCAGGACCAGCGCCCCGCAGCCCTCGGCGCGCGCGTAGCCGTCCGCGCTCTCGTCGAAGGTCTTGCAGTGCCCGTCCGGGGCGAGCATCTGGGCGTGCGAGAGGATCACGTACGAGCGCGGGTTGTGCAGGGTGTTCACCCCGGCGCACAGCGCGATCCCGCACTCCCGGCGCCGCAGCCCCTCCACCGCCAGGTGCAGGGCGGTCAGCGAGGCCGCGCACGCGGTGTCGGTCGTCAGGCTCGGGCCGCGCCAGCCCAGGAAGTACGACAGCCGCCCCGACAGCGAGTACGCGCCGAGCCCCGTCGTCAGGCTCCCGTCGAGCTGCTCGTCCGCGAGCCCCTCCAGCTCCAGCGCGAAGTCCAGCGGCGAGGCGCCCACGTACACCCCGCCGTCGCCGTGCCGCAGCCCCGCCGGATCGATCCCGGAGTCCTCCAGGGCCTCCCACACGGTCTCCATCAGCAGCCGCTGCGCGGGGTCGACGAAGGGCGCGTCCTTGGGCGGAATGTTGAAGAACTGCGCGTCGAACTCGTCGACACGGTCCAGGAAACCGCCGGCGGCGGCCGTGATGCCGTCCTCGGCGACTTCCGGAACCCAGCGGTCGCGCGGCAGCGGCCCTATTCCGGAACGCCCCTCCCGGAGGAACGCGTCGAGAGCGGGGACCGAATCGTTCCCCCCGGGCAGCCGCATTCCGATGCCGACCACGGCGATCGGCTCGTGCTTTTCCGAAAGGAAACGCCCGAGTTCCTCCTCCTGCCGGCGGACGGTCTCCTCCGCGGCTTCGAGCCTTTCCTGTAATCCCGGATGTCCCGGCATGGCCGCCGTCCCTCTCTCAGTTCGCGTCGAAGATGTCGGCCAGCACGTCCGAGGCCAGATGGTCGGTCAACCGCTCCACCGTGGGCTGGTTGAACAGGGCCGTACTGCCGATGCCCCGCCCCAGCCGCTCCTCCAGCCGCTGCTTGACCATGGTGAGCAGCAGGGACGTCATGCCGAGCTCGAAGAAGCTGTCCTCCAGGGGCAGCTCCTCGTCGTCGTCCATGAGCAGCGCCTTCTTGAATTCCGCGACGACGATTTCCTCAAGCACCGTCCGGCGTTCCGTCCGGGGCGAGGCCATTAACAGTTCACTCATACCGGCCGAGTGAAGCACAGGCCGTGTGACCACCTGCTGACGTCCATCTGACGTGCACATCGCGTCAGTTCAGCGTCAGCAGCGCCGTGGGAACCTATGAAGCGCAGTGTGAGATCCGGCGTGGAGGAGCCAATCATGCAGACCGAGGCACGGGAAGAACTGCGGACCAACGGATATTCGTTGCTGCCGGCCGACCGGCTCGTCATCGACGCCGAATTGCGGCAGCACGTGAAAGAACTGGCCTCCGAATGGGAACACCTGGAGACCGACCGGTACCTGAAGGGCGGCTCCCGCTTCCGCGAGCGCGCCTACGACCGCTTCTTCTTCGTGCCCCGCACCGGAGAGGTCCGGCTGCGCCCGCACCGCCCCTACTTCCAGTCCATGAACGCCAACGACTACGCCGGCGGCATCGACCGCGACGTGGCCCCGCTCAGCCGGACCACCCTGGACAACCCGCTCCTGACGCGGCTGCTGCGCGCCGACTTCGAGAACTTCCCGGTCGCTGACGAGTCCTGGCTGGACGACCCCTGGGACGTCCAGTGCCACCAGTTCCGGATCATCAGCACCCCGGACGAGACGGGCGAGCCCACCCCCGAGGGCCCGCACCGCGACGAGGTCGACTTCGGGGCGATCCACCTGATGAACCGCTTCAACGCCGCCGGCGGGGAGTCCCAGGTCTACAGCCTGGAGCGGGAGCTCGTCGCCGAGTTCCGCCTGACCGAGCAGATGGACACGATGTTCTGGTCGGACGGGCGGATCCTGCACGCCGTCCGCCCGATCCACCCCGTGGACCCGGCGAAGGCGGCGGTCCGGGACGTGCTGATCCTGGGCTACAAGCACGAGCCGGAGCTGCGGCGCGAAGAGCGTGCAGAGCGCGACGAGCGCGAAGAGAAGACCGCCTGACATGACGACCACCGAGATCCGCCGCGTCGACCGGGTGGTCATCCGTTTCGCGGGTGATTCGGGTGACGGTATGCAGCTGACGGGTGACCGGTTCACCTCGGAGACGGCTTCCTTCGGGAACGACCTGTCGACGCTGCCGAACTTCCCGGCCGA
>NZ_JBFBGN010000146.1:0-16198 GCF_040684675.1 Streptomyces sp. NPDC089915
GGTCCGGGTCGCGGTGGTAGTCGCTGTGCGCGAGGGCCGGCAGCCGGCGGTCGCCGCCCGCGCCCGAGAGCGTGGCGTCCCAGGAGGCCAGGGCCGGCAGCCGCGCCGTCGACCGGTGCTCGCCCCACAGCCGCAGGGCGACGGCCGCGGCGTCGTGGAGGTCGCGGGCCTCCTCCCAGTACCGGATCTCCGCGTGGTCGTCGGCGTACCGGCTCGTCAGCAGGAAGGGGTGGTCGTGCGCGAGCTGCTCCAGCCCGCGCCGCACCTCCGACAGCGGCGCCGGCTTCCCCGAGACGCTCAGCGTCACGTGCCAGAGGCGGGACACCGGGCCCTGGTCCTCCCCGCCGGCGCCGTCCCCGGTACCGACGCTGGTCAGCGCTCGTCTCACCAGCCGCCTCCTGTCTGCGCTACGCGTGTCCGCCCCTCACAGTTGACCAGTCCCCGGCCCGCCGCGCGGTGGTTTTCCCGAACCTCAGCCCTGCAGCAGGACCAGATCGTCCCGGTGCACGACCTCCCGCTCGTACGCGGGTCCGAGCTCCCGCGCAAGCTCGCGGGTGGAGCGGCCGAGGAGCTGCGGGAGTTCCTTGGCGTCGAAGTTGACCAGGCCCCGGGCGACCGCGACCCCCTCGGCGGAGCGCAGCTCGACGGGGTCGCCCGCGACGAAGTCGCCTTCGACGGCGGCGATCCCGGCGGGGAGCAGGGAGCTGCCGCGCTGGGTGACGGCGCGGACGGCGCCGTCGTCCAGGACGAGGTGCCCCTGCGGGGTGGAGGCGTGCTGGAGCCACAGCAGCCGGTCCGCGGAGCGGCGGCCGGTGGGGTGGAAGAGGGTGCCGGTCTCGCGGCCGGCGAGGGCGTCCGCCGCCCGGCTGGCGGAGGTGAGGACGACGGGGACGCCGGCCGCGGCGGCGATCCGCGCGGCCTCGACCTTGGTGACCATGCCGCCGGTGCCGACGCCCGCCTTGCCGGCGCTGCCGATGGAGACGTGGGCGATGTCCTCGGGCCCGCGCACCTCCTCGATGCGGGTGGTGCCGGGCAGGGAGGGGTCCCCGTCGTAGAGGCCGTCGACGTCGGAGAGGAGGACGAGGAGGTCGGCGCGGACCAGGTGGGCGACGAGGGCGGCCAGCCGGTCGTTGTCGCCGAAGCGGATCTCGTCGGTGGCGACGGTGTCGTTCTCGTTGACCACGGGCAGCGCCCCCATGGCCAGGAGCTGGTCCAGGGTGTTGAAGGCGTTGCGGTAGTGGGCGCGCCGGCTGGTGTCGTCGGTGGTGAGCAGGACCTGGCCGACGCGGACGCCGTAGCGGGCGAAGGAGGCGGTGTAGCGGGCGACGAGGAGGCCCTGGCCGACGCTGGCGGCCGCCTGCTGGCGGGCCAGGTCCTTGGGGCGGCGGGCGAGGCCGAGGGGGGAGAGGCCGGCGGCGATGGCTCCGGAGGAGACCAGGACGATCTCCCGCTCGCCCCCGCTGCGGGCCTTGGCCAGGACGTCCACCAGCGCGTCCACCCGGTCGGCGTCGAGTCCGCCCGCCGCGGTGGTGAGGGAGGAGGAGCCGACCTTGACCACGATCCTGCGGGCGTCCACGACACCCTGCCTAGCCGCTGACACGTCTTTCCCCTCGCACACGCACGAAAACCGACCGACCGACTGGCTCAATCTACGGGGTCGCGTCCCGCCCCCGCCCGCCGGTTTCAGCCCCTGGACGGGGAGCCCGCCGCTGCCGGCTCCGGTTCGGGGGCCGAGGCCTGGCGCGTCCCCGGGGTGAGGATCTTGCGCGAGAGGAGGAAGGTGAACGGAATGGCGCCGACGGCCGCGACCAGCGGGGCGATCCGGGTGTCCATGCCGGCCCAGGTCACCAGGGCGTAGAGGCCCGCGGACTGGATCACGTAGTTGGTGACGTTGGTCAGGGGGAAGAGCAGGAACTTCTTCCAGGTGGGACGCGTTCGGTAGGTGAAGTAGGTGTTCATGAAGAACGAACCGACCATCGCGAGCAGGAAGGCCAGCGTGTAGGCGGCGAAGTACGGCATCCACCAGTGCAGGGGCAGGTAGAGGACGTAGAAGGTGGCGGTGTTGACCCCGCCCACCAGGGCGAAACGGAATATCTGGCCGAGCTTCTCTCGGCGGGTGGGGGTGCTCATCGGCCGGTGCCTTCCGCGACGGCCGGCTCCGCGGGCGCGGGGGCCACGGGCGCGCCGTGGGCCTCCTTGACCAGGAAGTGCGGGCGACGCTTGGTTTCGTAGTAGATGCGGCCGATGTACTCGCCGATCAGGCCCAACATGATCATCTGCATCCCGCCGATGCCGGCGATCATCGCGATGATCGTGACGTAGCCGGGCGAGTCGATGCCGTTGGTGATCGCCATCACGGTGATCCACAGCGCGTACAGGCCGGTCAGCGCGACGAGCGAGACCCCGAGCCAGATGCCGATGCGCAGCGGCCGGTTGTTGAAGGAGATCAGCCCGTCCATGCCGTAGTTCAGCAGGGAGGCGAACTTCCACTTGGTCTCGCCGGCCTCGCGCTGGGCGTTGCGGTAGTCGAAGTGGACGGTGTCGAAGCCGATCCAGGAGAAGAGGCCCTTGGAGAAGCGGTTGTACTCGGGGAGCGCGAGCAGGGCGTCCACGGCGGGCCGGGACAGCAGCCGGAAGTCGCCGACCCCGTCGGTCAGCTCGACGTCGACCCAGCGGTTGACGCCCCGGTAGTAGAGGCGGCTGAGGGTCGAGCGGAGCTTCTTGTCCCCTTCGCGGGTGCGCCGGGCGATGACCTGGTCGTGGCCCTGGCGGTAGTGCTCCAGCATGGTGGCGATGAGCTCCGGCGGGTGCTGGAGGTCCGCGTCCATGATCACTACGGCGTCGCCGGTGGTCTCGCGCAGGCCGGCGAGCATGCCCGCCTCCTTGCCGAAGTTCCGGCTGAAGGAGACGTAGCGGGTGCGGTCGCCGTGCTCGGCGGCGATCTTCCGGAGCTTGCCGAGGGTGCCGTCGCGGCTGCCGTCGTCGACGTAGCAGACCTCGTACTCGACGGGCAGGCCGTCCAGGACCTTGCGGATCTCCTCGTCGAAGCGGTCGATGACGGCTTCTTCGTTGTAACAGGGGACAACTACCGACAGCTTGGTCATGGGCACTTCCTGCTGGGGTCCGAACGGGTGATTGTCGGCAACCGGACCCGCGTCTCAACTCTTCCTTAGAAGTATGCACGGCGAAGGTCGCCCTGCCCGAGTCGTGCGCGGCACACGGTAGCTTTGACGGGATAAGCGGAATGGAACGAAGGGATCGAGGTGCACGTGCCTGACGTCTCCGTGGTCGTCATCGTCTACAACGACGCAGAGCGTCTGCAGACAGCCGTCCGGTCGGTTTTGGACCAGACCCTGCGCGGGGTCGAAGTCGTGATCGTGGACGACTGCAGCAAGGACCGGTCCTACGAGGTCGCCCAGGAGCTCGAAGCGGCGAATCCGGGACGGGTCCGAGCCTTCCGGCTGCCCGAGAACAGCGGCGGCTGCGGCGCGCCCCGCAACCACGGCATCAAGCAGGCCACCGGCACCTACGTCATGTTCCTGGACAGCGACGACGTCCTGGAGCGCAACGCCTGCCGCAACATGCTGGCCGCCGCCGAGCGCACCGGCTCCGACCTGGTCTCGGGCATGTGCGTGCGCGTGCACCTCGACAACCGCTGGGGCAAGACCACCGAGTGGTACCCCTGGATCTACTCCCGCACCCGCACGCTGGAGTCGATCACCGAGTACCCGGACCTGCTGGTCTACGACACCCTCTCCACGAACAAGTGCTACCGGCGCTCCTTCCTGCTGGAGCAGGGCCTGGAGTTCCCGGTCGGCATCCACTACGAGGACCTGCTGTTCTCGGCCCAGGCGTACGTCGCGGCCCGCCGGATCACCCTGATCCCCAACCACGTCTACTACTGGAACGTGGTCGAGAAGGCCGCCGCCAAGTCGATCAGCAACCGGCGCCACGAGATCGCGAACTTCGTACACCGGATGGAGATCCACCGCCGGGTCGACGAGCTGCTGGCCGCCAAGGGCCACACCGCGATCAAGACCGCCAAGGACGCCAAGTTCCTCAAGCACGACCTGGTGCTGCACCTGCGCGACCTGCCGCTGCTGGGCGACGCCTACCGCCAGGAGTTCGCCCGGCTCGCCAACGGCTACCTGGCCGGCATCGACCCGGCCGCGTACGAGAACGTCACCCACCTCCAGGCGATCTGCGCGTACCTGCTGGGCAAGGAGGACTGGAAGAACCTCCTCGCGGCCGCCGACGCGATGACCAACAAGGGCCGGCTCTCCTCCCCGCTGGCCGAGCGCGACGGCCGGGTCTACTGGTGCTCCGGCCACCTCGACGACGCCGAGGGCCGCCGCATACTGGACGTCACCGACCAGGGCTTCCACACCACGGCGCTGTCCTCCCTGGCCCTGGGCAACCGCCTGACCTCCTACGAGGACGACGGACGCGGCACCGTCACCCTCTCCGGCGCCGTCGTGAACCCGCTGGGCCGGATCGCGGAGGACGCCGAGCTGTCGGCCACCCTGGAGTTCCGGGCCCGGCGGCAGATCGGCGTGCGCTCGTTCAGCTTCCCCGTGGCAACCGTGCGGCACGCCGGTGACACGATCGAGTGGAGCACCACCGCCGACGTCGGCGGCACCGTCCGCCCCCTCGGCATCATCGACGCCGTCTGGGACGTGCGGCTGAAGCTGAAGGCCGGCGGGGACCGGATGACCACCCGCGTCTCCGTCGGCGGGGTCGACCTGGAGTCCGCGGCCCGCCTGCGCGTGCGCCCGCGCCTGACCCGGCTGGTCTCCGACCGCTTCGAGCCGGAGATGACCAAGAAGGGCAACCTCTCCTACGTGCTGGCCGCCGAGGGCGCCGCCGCCGTCCGCACCCAGTCGCTGATCAGCAGCGCCATGCACGGCAAGGCGGCCGGCGTGGTCAAGCGCAGCCTGCGCCGGGCCCTGAAGGCGCGCCGCAACATCGGCTCCGGCGAGCAGAAGGTGAAGGTCTACCACGAGGTCTTCTCGAAGCTGCCGGTCAAGAAGGGCACCGTCGTCTTCGAGAGCCACATGGGCAAGCAGTACAGCGACAGCCCCAAGGCCATCTACGAGGAGCTGGTCCGCCAGAACGCCCCCTTCCAGGCGATCTGGTCCTACGCGGGCGCCAAGCCGACCGGCTTCCCCACCGAGGCCGTCCTGGTCAAGCGCTGGAGCTGGCAGTACCTGCGGGCGCTGGCCCAGGCCGAGTACTGGGTCGACAACCAGGGCTTCCCGCTCGCCCTGTCCAAGCGCCCCGGCACCACGTACATCCAGACCTGGCACGGCTCCGCCCTGAAGCGGATGGGCTTCCACGAGCCCCGCACCAAGGCGCAGGGCAAGCCCGCGCAGGACCGCTTCCAGGCCGCCGTCAACCGCTTCGACCACTTCCTGGTCCGCTCCGAGCACGACGTCCGCACCCTCGCCAAGGGCTTCCGGCTCCGCGACGAGGTACTGCTGCGCACCGGCTACCCGCGCAACGACGCCCTCGTCGCGGCACACCGCGCCGAGGCGGACAGCGGGGAGAGGGTGCGCGGGCCGCTCGCCGCCGAGCTGGGCATCGACCCGGACAAGCGGGTGCTGCTGTACGCGCCGACCTTCCGGGCCAACGCGGACGGCGCCGTGGAGGGCTTCTCGTTCCCCTTCGACGTGGAGGAGTTCGCGGACCGGCTCGGCGACCGGTACACGCTGCTGGTGCGCACGCACTACCTCAACAGCGTCTCCCTGCCGCCGTCGGTCGCGGGCCGGGTGATCGACGTCTCCCGCCACCACGACATCACCCCGCTGCTGGCCCTCGCCGACGGGCTGATCACCGACTACTCGTCCGTGATGTTCGACTACGCGGTGCTGGACCGGCCGATGGTCTTCTTCGCGTACGACTACGAGAAGTACTCGACGGACATCCGCGGCACCTACTTCGACCTGCTGGACAAGGCGCCCGGCCCGGTGGTGGCCACGGCGGACGAGCTGATGCAGGCCGTCGCCGCCTTCGACGAGGCCGACGCCAAGTACGCCGAGGCCCGACGGCGGTTCCTCGCCGAGTTCGGCGAGTACGACCGCGGGGACGCCGCACGCCAGATCGTCGAGAAGTTCTTCACCGGGAGCCGCAAGTGAGCCGGGACATCTTCATCGTCTCCAACAGCGTGGACGAGCTCGGCGGGGTGACCACCTGGTCCCACCAGATGGCCCGGCTCCTCACCGACCGCGGCCACCGCGTGCACATCGTGGGCATCGCCCCCGTGGCCGAGGAGATCCGGCAGAAGCTGCCGGCGGACCTCCCGTACGAGACGACCACCCTCTACGAGACCCACCCGCCGAAGGCCCGCAGGCTGCACGGCGTCAAGGGCCGCCTCAACGCCCCCGAGCGGCGCCGCCAGGCGGCCCGCCGGGCCGGCATGCGGGCCCGGGCCGAGCGGCTGAGCGAGATGTTCCGGGCGGCGGGCCCCGGCTCCGTCGTGATCGTCACCCAGGTCTGGGCGATGGAGTGGGTGGCCCTCTCCGACACCAAGGGGCTCTCCGTCATCGGCATGAGCCACGAGTCCTTCGAGGCCAGCCAGAAGTCCACCCGGGGCGACCGGGTCCGCCGCTGGTACCCGGAGGTCGACCGGCTGCTCGTCCTCACCCCGGAGGACGCCGACCTGTGGATCCGGGCCGGCATGGAGAACGTCGACAGCATGCCGAACCCGCTGCCGTTCATGCCGGACTCCCCCGCCCCGCGCACCGCCAAGGTCGTCGCGAGCGTCGGCCGCCTCGCCTTCGAGAAGGGCGTGGACCTGCTGCTCGACGCCTGGGCGGACGCCGCCCCCCGCCACCCCGACTGGACCCTGCGGATCTACGGGGCGGGCGTCGAGGAGGCCACCCTGCGGGCGCACTGCGTCTCGCTCGGGCTGGAGGACTCCGTCGAGTGGATGGGCAGCACCGACGACGTGCTGGGCGCGCTGAGCGGGGCCTCCGTCTTCGCCCAGGCCTCCCGGGCCGAGGGCTTCCCCATCACCCTGCTGGAGGCGATGGCGGCGGGCCTGCCCGTGGCCGCGTTCGACTGCGCGCCCGGCGTACGGGAGATCGTGCGGCACGGCGAGGACGGCCTGCTGGCCCGCCTCGGCAACACGATGGAGCTGGCCGCGCACCTGGACGCCCTGATGTCGGACGCCGCTACCCGCGACCGGCTCGGCGACGCCGCCTTCCGGAGCGTGCGCCGCTACTCCAGCGCGGAGATCACCGACAGGTGGGAGAAGCTCTTCGCCTTCCTGGAGCGCTGACCCCCTCCCCCGCGTACGACGAAGCCGCCCGCCCCGTCCTCCGGGGCGGGCGGCTTCGTCGCGTACGGGCGCGTCAGACCGTGTGGGCGTCCCTGCTGCCGTCGCGGTGCGGCGCGCTGCGGTTGGCCTCCCAGCCGGCCCAGGCCGAGCTGATCATCTCGCGGACGTCGTGCCGGGCCTTCCAGCCCAGCTCCGCCGCGATCCGGTCGGCGGAGGCCACGACCTTCGCCGGGTCGCCGGGCCGGCGCGGGGTGACGACCGGCGCGTACGTGTGCCCGGTGCCCTCGTTCAGCAGCCCGACCATCTCCTTGACGGAGACTCCCTCACCGCGCCCGATGTTGACCGTGAGGTCCTTGTACTCGCCCGCCGCACCCCACTCGGCGAGCCTGCGGGCCGCCACCACGTGGGCGTCCGCCAGGTCCTCGACGTGGATGTAGTCGCGGATGCAGGTGCCGTCCGGGGTCGGGTAGTCGTCGCCGAAGATCCGGGCGCCCTCGCCGGCGTCGTAGCGCTCGAAGACCATCGGGACCAGGTTGAACACCCCGGTGTCCGCGAGCTCGGGGGCGGCCGCGCCCGCCACGTTGAAGTAGCGCAGGCAGGCCGTGGAGATGCCGTGGGCCCGGCCGGCCGCCCGGACCAGCCACTCGCCCGCCAGCTTGGTCTCGCCGTACGGGCTCAGCGGCCTGCACGGGGTCTCCTCGGTGACCGAGTCCACGTCGGGCATCCCGTACACGGAGGCGGAGGAGGAGAAGAGGAAGTTGCGGATGCCGGCCGCGGCCACGGCCCCGAGCAGGACCTGGAGGCCCTCCACGTTCTCGTGGTAGTAGTACAGCGGCTTCTCGACGGACTCGCCGACCTGCTTCTTGCCCGCCAGGTGCACCACGCCGGTGATCTTGTGCCGGGCGATGGCCTCGTCCAGGGCGAGCCGGTCGAGCACCGAGGCGGTCACCAGCGGCACGCCCTCCGGCACCCGGTCCTCCCGGCCCGTGGAGAGGTCGTCGAAGACCACGACCCGCTGCCCCGCGAGCAGCATCGCGCGGACGACGTGCGCGCCGATGTATCCGGCGCCACCGGTGATCAGAAACGTCATGCGTATTCTCCCGAGCTCTAGCGTGACCTGCGCGTGCGGGCGCGGTCGAGGCGGTTGCGTACGAAGGTCAGCGCGCCCCCGGCACCGGGGGCGAGGCGCAGCGCGAGCGCGCCGGAGGCCGTGCGGTAGGGCTGCGCCAGCAGAACACCGTACCGGCTGCTGGGCAGGGCCCGGCGGCGCAGCAGCCCGCCCAGGGGGCGCAGCGAGGTGACCGGGGAGCTCCCGTCGGCGCAGCTCACGCCCGCCCGGACGTCCCAGGCCTGCATCCCGCGCAGCCCCCGGCGGCGGCCCTCGGCGGCCAGCGAGGCGAGCCGGAACGGGACCTCGGCGGTCCAGCCGTCCCCGTCGGCGGCGGGCCGCAGCTCCACGGGGCGCACCTGGACGGGCTCGCCCCCGGCCCGGGGCAGGAAGCTCAGCTGGACGCTCCGCGGGCGGGCCTCGGCGAGCCGCCCGTACAGCTCGCGGACCCGGAGCTGGACGGCCGCGCCCCCGGCGGGCCGCGCGTCCACGGTCAGCGGCAGGTCGGCGGCGGGCAGGTCCGCGAGCCCGTCCAGCGGGACCGGCAGCTCCTCGCTCCACACCGGCTCCCCGGCGGGACCGGCCGCGTACGGGGGCAGCAGCCGGGCGGGCTCGGCGGCCAGGCCCGTCATCAGCCGTTCGACGTCGGCGGGCGGGGTCTCGCGGGCCAGCAGCACGCGGGCGGTCCAGCGGGCGCGGGCGGGGGCCGCGTCGAGGTCGGCCGCGTCGAAGCCCGCCAGGTAGTCGCGGGTCAGGGTCCACCAGGCGGCCCGGTAGCCGGGGTCCCCGCCGAGCTCGCGCAGGTACATGCGCAGGTCGTAGTCGAGGAACTTCACCTGGCAGGCGTGGCCCAGCTCCGGCGAGGCGGCGGCGAGGGTGCGGGAGGCGGTGCGGTGGGCCTCGACGCGGGAGCGCCAGTTGCCGATGTCCTTGCGGTCCAGGGAGATGGACACCTGGGCGGCGCTGCGGCGCACGTGCCACACGTAGACGAGGTCGCCGACGACCGCGATGCGGGGGGCGGCGGCCAGGACCCGGGAGGTGAAGACGAAGTCCTCGTAGACGAAGCGGCCGTCGGGGAAGCGGATCCCGTGCTTCTCCAGGAAGGAGCGCTCGTACAGCTTGTTGACGCAGAGGGTGTCGCGGACCAGCTCGGGCCGGTCCGCGGGCCGCTCGACCACCTCGCCGGGCGTGTACAGCCCGGGCATCCACGGCACGTCGCGGCCCTCGGGCAGCTCGCGCCGGACGCACGCGCCGACCGTGACGGGGGCGCGGTGCTCCTCGGCCGCCCGCAGCAGGGCCTCGGCCGCGCCCGGGGGCAGGACGTCGTCGCTGTCCAGGAAGAGGACGTACGGGGAGGTCGCGGCGGCGATCCCGTCGTTGCGCGGGGTGCCGCAGCCGCCGCTGTTCTCCGTCCGGTGGATGACCTTCAGGCGCGGATGGGCCCCGGCCAGCTCGTCCAGGACCCGGGCGGTCGCGTCCGAGGAGGCGTCGTCGACGGCGATGACCTCGGCGACCACCGGGCCCTGGGCGAGGGCCGAGAAGACGGCCTCGCCCACGAGCCCGGCGTCGTTGTACGCGATCACGACCACGGACACCGAGGGGGTGTCACTGCTGGAATTGCTGCTGCTCACCCGCAGGATCCTAGGCGAACGGCGTAAAGCGGGCTTCAAGTCCGCCGCGGGGCGCGCGGCGCACTAGAAGGGACGGAACTCGTCGTACTCCTGCTGGGCGGAGTCGCCGCGCTTGGCTTCCTTCTCCTTGCGGCGCTGGGTGGCCGGACGCGGGGCTTCCATGCGGTGGTCCTCACCGCGGCGGCCCAGCATCTCGGCGCCGGCCATCATGGTCGGCTCCCAGTCGAAGACGACCGCGTTGTCGTCGGAGCCGATGGCGACGCCGTCGCCCGCCTTGGCGCCGGCCTTGCGGAGCGCGTCCTCGACACCGAGGCGGTTGAGCCGGTCGGCGAGGTAGCCGACGGCCTCGTCGTTGTTGAAGTCGGTCTGGCGGACCCAGCGCTCCGGCTTCTCGCCGCGCACCCTGTACACGTCCTCGACCTCGTCGTACGCGACGGTGAAGCCGGCGTCGTCCACGGCCTTCGGACGGATGACGATCCGGGTCGCCTCCTGCTTGGGCGTGCGGGCGCGCGCCTTGGCGACGACCTCGGCGAGGAAGTAGGAGAGCTCCTTGAGGCCGGTGCGGGCGACCGCGGAGACCTCGAAGACCTTGTAGCCGCGGGCCTCCAGGTCCGGGCGGACCATCTCGGCGAGGTCCTGGCCGTCGGGGATGTCGACCTTGTTCAGCACGACGAGGCGGGGGCGCTTCTCCAGGCCGCCGCCGTAGAGCTTGAGCTCCTCCTCGATCAGGTCGAGGTCGCCGACCGGGTCGCGGTCCGACTCCAGGGTGGCGGTGTCCAGGACGTGCACGAGGACCGAGCAGCGCTCGACGTGGCGCAGGAACTCCAGGCCGAGGCCCTTGCCCTGGCTGGCGCCCGGGATCAGGCCGGGGACGTCGGCGATCGTGTAGACCGTCGAGCCGGCGGTGACCACGCCCAGGTTCGGGACGAGGGTGGTGAAGGGGTAGTCGGCGATCTTCGGCTTGGCGGCGGAGAGCACCGAGATCAGCGAGGACTTGCCGGCGCTGGGGAAGCCGACGAGCGCCACGTCGGCGACGGTCTTCAGCTCCAGGACGATGTCGCCCATGGTGCCGGGGACGCCGAGGAGGGCGAAGCCGGGGGCCTTGCGGCGGGCGGAGGACAGGGCGGCGTTGCCGAGGCCGCCGCGGCCGCCCTCGGCGGCCACGTACGTGGTGCCCTGGCCGACGAGGTCGGCGAGGACGTTGCCCTCCTTGTCGAGGACGACGGTGCCGTCCGGCACGGGCAGGATCAGGTCCTGGCCGTCCTTGCCGGAGCGGTTGCCGCCCTCGCCGGGCTTGCCGTTGGTGGCCTTGCGGTGCGGGCTGTGGTGGTAGTCCAGCAGGGTGGTGATCGCCTGCTCCACCACCAGGATCACGTCACCGCCGCGGCCGCCGTTGCCGCCGTCGGGTCCGCCCAGGGGCTTGAACTTCTCCCGGTGAACGGAGGCGCAGCCGTGGCCTCCGTTACCCGCGGCGACGTGCAGCTCGACGCGGTCCACGAAGGTGGTCATGGGTGTTCCTCCAGATACTTACGGGAATGTCCCGGACAGGCCTTGCTGCCCATTAAACGTGTCTATGTGACAACGCGCCGAGGGCGGACCTCTCTTCCCGGCTTGCGCCGGGAAGAGTTGAGATCCGCCCTCGGGGTGTTACGAACGCTTCAGATCAGCAGAGCTGGATCAGGCGGCCGGAACGATGTTGACGACCTTGCGGCCACGGTGCGTACCGAACTGCACCGCACCCGGCAGCAGCGCGAACAGCGTGTCGTCGCCACCGCGACCGACACCCGCACCCGGGTGGAAGTGGGTGCCGCGCTGGCGGACGAGGATCTCGCCGGCGGAGACGACCTGACCGCCGAAGCGCTTCACGCCGAGCCGCTGAGCATTGGAATCGCGCCCGTTCCGGGTGGAAGATGCGCCCTTCTTGTGTGCCATGTCTCAGTCCCTCTTACTTCGCAGCCGCGGGGATACCGGTGACCTTGATCGCCGTGTACTGCTGGCGGTGACCCTGGCGACGGCGGTAGCCGGTCTTGTTCTTGTAGCGCAGGATGTCGATCTTGGCGCCCTTGTGGTGGTCCACGACCTCGGCCGTGACCTTGATGCCGGCCAGGACCCACGGGTCGCTGGTCACGGCTTCGCCGTCGACAACGAGCAGGGTCGAGAGCTCGACCGTGTCGCCAACCTTGGCAGTGGAAATCTTGTCAACCTCAACGATGTCGCCGACAGCAACCTTGTGCTGGCGACCACCGCTGCGCACGATGGCGTACACGCGGATCTCTCTCTCACTCGGGACGGATGCTCCTGAAGCCAGCCGCTCACGCGGGCCGGGGCCCACGGTGATCCGGAATGGACGAGCGGCCTCTCCCGGGTCCCGTCCGCTTGCGCGGAGGGTGCGGGAGGAAGGTGCTCAGGAGCGCGGCGCGCGCTGCACGGTAAACGTCCAGGACACGCCGACGGTCTAGGTTACGGGGCCGGTTCCGGAGGGTCAAACCGGGCCCCCGCGTGCCCGTGGGCCCCGCCTTCCGGCGGGGCCCACGGACGGTGCGTCGATCAGGCCTCGGCCGGAGCCGAGACGGACGGCGGGGTCTGCTGCTCCGCCGCCGCGGTCTTCTTCGTCGCCCGCTTCGCGGCGGTCTTCTTGACCGTCGTCGTCTTCTTCGCGGCCGTCTTCTTGGCGGCCGCCGCCTTCTTGGCCGGGGCCTTCTTCGCCGTGGCCGCCTTCTTGGCCGGAGCCTTGCGGGCGGTCTTCTTGGCCGGCGCCGGGGCCTCGGCCTCGGCGTCCGCCTCGACGGCGGGCTCGGCGTCGGCCTTGGCCTCGACCGCTGCGGCCGGCTCGGCCGCGGGGGCCTCGACGACGACGACGGCGGCCTCGGCCGCACCGGCCGGCGCGGTGGCCTTGCGGACGGCGCGGCGGCGCGGACGCGCCGGGGCGGCCTCCACGACGGGCTCGGGCTCGGCCACGGGCTCCGCGACGGCTTCGGCGACGGCCTCCACGACCGGCTCGGGCTCGGGCTCGGCGACGGCCTCCACGACCGGCTCCGGCTCGGGCTCGACCACGGCCTCCACGACCGGCTCGGGAGCCGGAGCGGTGGCCTTGCGGGTCGCCCGGCGACGGGTACGGCCCTTCGGCGCGGCCTCCTCGGCCACCGGGGCGGCCTCGACCGGAGCGGCCTCGACCGTCTCCACGGCCTCGACGGCCTCGGCGACGACCTCGGCGGCCGGCTCCAGCACCGTGTCGGCGGGCTCGGCGACCGGCTCGTCCACGACGGCCGGGGTCACCGGCGCCGGGGCGGCCTGCCGCTCGCCACCGCGCGGGGCGCCCGCCGGAGCGGTCGCCTTACGGGTGGCACGACGGCGGTTGCGGCGCCCGCTGATGCCCGCGGCGGCCTCGGCCTCGGCCGGGCTGCCGTACAGCTCCTCGCCCGGGACGAACGCCGGCTCCGGCAGCGCCCGCGGCGCGGCGACCTCGGCGGCCACCTCGGCCTCGGTCTCGAACACCTCGGCCTCGACGGTCTCGGCCGTCTCCAGCTCGTGCTCGTGCTCCGGGCCGCGGCCGCCACGGCGCTTGGCGCGCTTGCCGTTGCCGCCGCCGCCGACCACGGCCGGGGTGTCCATGTGGACGATGACGCCGCGCCCGTTGCAGTGGACGCAGGTCTCGGAGAAGGACTCCAGCAGGCCCTGGCCCACGCGCTTGCGGGTCATCTGGACCAGGCCGAGCGAGGTGACCTCGGCCACCTGGTGCTTCGTGCGGTCCCGGCCCAGGCACTCCAGCATGCGCCGCAGCACCAGGTCGCGGTTGGACTCCAGGACCATGTCGATGAAGTCGATGACCACGATGCCGCCGAGGTCGCGCAGCCGCAGCTGGCGCACGATCTCCTCGGCCGCCTCCAGGTTGTTCCGGGTGACGGTCTCCTCGAGGTTGCCGCCCTGGCCCGTGAACTTGCCGGTGTTGACGTCGATGACGATCATCGCCTCGGTCTTGTCGATCACGAGGGAGCCGCCCGAGGGCAGCCACACCTTGCGGTCGAGCGCCTTGGCGAGCTGCTCGTCGATCCGGTACGTCGCGAAGACGTCCACCTCGGAGGTCCAGCGGGACAGCCGGTCGGCCAGGTCCGGGGCCACGTGGGACACGTAGCCGTGGATGGTCTCCCACGCCTGGTCACCGCTGATGATGACCTTGGAGAAGTCCTCGTTGAAGATGTCGCGCACGACGCGGACGGTCATGTCCGGCTCGCCGTACAGCAGGCTCGGCGACGAGGTCGTGATCTGCTTCGACTTCTTCTGGATGTCCTCCCACTGCGCCTGCAGACGCTCGACGTCGCGGCGCAGCTCGTCCTCGCTCGCGCCCTCGGCGGCGGTGCGCACGATGACGCCCGCGTCCTCGGGGACGATCTTCTTGAGGATGGTCTTCAGGCGCGCGCGCTCGGTGTCGGGCAGCTTGCGGCTGATACCGGTCATCGAGCCCTCGGGCACGTAGACGAGGTAGCGGCCGGGCAGCGAGACCTGGCTGGTCAGGCGGGCGCCCTTGTGGCCGATCGGGTCCTTGGTGACCTGCACCAGGACCGACTGGCCGGACTTGAGGGCGGACTCGATGCGGCGCGGCCCGTTGGCCATGCCGAGCGCCTCGAAGTTGACCTCACCGGCGTACAGGACGGCGTTGCGGCCCTTGCCGATGTCGATGAAGGCGGCCTCCATCGACGGCAGCACGTTCTGGACCTTGCCCAGGTAGACGTTGCCGACGTACGAGGTGGCCTCTTCCTTGTTGACGTAGTGCTCGACGAGCACGTTGTCCTCGAGGACGCCGATCTGGGTGCGCTCGCCGGCCTGGCGGACGACCATCACGCGCTCGACGGCCTCACGGCGGGCCAGGAACTCGGCCTCGGTGATGATCGGCACGCGGCGGCGGCCCTGCTCGCGGCCCTCGCGGCGGCGCTGCTTCTTCGCCTCCAGGCGGGTCGAGCCCTTGATGGACTGGACCTCGTCGGACGGCTCGGCCTTCTCGCGCGCCGGGCGCGGCTCGCGGACCTTGACGACGGTGCGGACACCGTCCTCCTCGCCCGCCTCGGACTCGGCGGCGTCACCGCTGCGGCGACGGCGACGGCGGCGACGGCGGCTGGAGGAGGAACCGAGGGCCTCTTCGGCCTCCTCGTCCTCTTCCTGGTCCTCCTCGTCGGCGGCCTCGGCCCCGGCCTCCTCCTCGACGCCCTCGTCGAGGTCGGCGGCCTCACCGCGGCGGCGGCGACGGCCACCGCGGCGGCGGCGGCGCGAGGGGCGGTCGCCCGACTCGTCGGACTCCTCCTCGTCGAAGTCGGCGGCCTCGGCCTCCGGCTCCTCCTCGGCGTACTCGGTCTCGGCGACGACCTCGGCCAGGGTCACGGGCTCGGCGGCGGCGCCACGACGGCGGCGGCGACGGCCGGCCGGCTGGGCGGCGGCGGGGGCCTGGACCTCGGCGACGGCCTCGGTCTCCTCCTCCTCGGCCTCCTCGTCCGCGTCCACGGCGGCAGCGGCGGCCGCGGCGGCGAGGGCGGCGGTCTCCGGGGTCTGGAACATCGGCTCGGCGAAGACCGGGGCCTGGAAGACGGCCACGGCCGGGCGCGCGGCGCGGCGGGCGGCGCGGTTGGGGGCGGCGGGCGCCTCCGGAGCGGCGGCGGGCTCGGGCTGCGCGGCGGCGGCCGGAGCGGCGGCCCGGGTGGCGCGGCGGCGGCCGCGCTTCGGGGCGTCGACGGCGTCGGCGACGGTGACGGCGCGGGTGGCGGCCTTGGGGGCCTCCTCCACGACCGGGGCCTCCTCGGCCTCTGCCTCGGCCGGAGCGGCCTCGGCGGCGGCCGGGGCGGCCACGGCGCGGGTGGCACGGCGACGGGCACGCGGAGCCGGGGCGGCGGCCGGAGCCTCCTCCTCGACCACGACGGCCTCGGCGGCGGGCGCCTCGGGGGCGGCGGCCGGCTCGGCGGCGGCCGGAGCCGCCACGGCGCGGACCGCACGACGGCGGGCACGCGGAGCCGGAGCGGCCGGGGCCTCCTCGGCGGCGGGCGCGGCCTCGGCGACCGGAGCGGCCTCGGCGACGGGCGCCTCGGGGGCGGTGGCGGCACGAGGAACTTCTCGGCCCGGGCCCGCAGGGTGGCGCTCTTGGTGTCGGAGAAGGTCCGCATCACATAGCGGTGGGCGCTCATGTACGTGCCCTGG
>NZ_JBFBGN010000147.1:0-16144 GCF_040684675.1 Streptomyces sp. NPDC089915
GGGCGGCCCGCTCGGCGGCGCCGCGCAGCCCGCGCCCTCCGGTGGTGCGCCGCGGGCCGCCCTCCTCGGCGGGCGGGGGCTGGGCGGGCGGGTTGGTCATGGTGATCTCCAGTTCGCGGTGGCCGTCGGACGAGTGGACGCGGAGCAGCAGGGCGACGGGGCCGGTGCCGTGGCGCAGGGCGTTGCTCAGGCCCTCCTGGACGATCCGGTACGCCTCGCGGGAGGCGATCGCCGGGAGCTGCGTCCAGTCCCCGGAGGGGCCGGGGTCCTGCTCGGCGGTGAGGACGGTGCCGCCGGCCCGGGTGCGGGCCAGCAGCCCTTCGAGGTCGCCGGCCAGGGTGGGGGCGGGCATGGCGTCGGCGCGGGCCGGGTCGCCGTCGCGGAGCAGGCCGAGGACGGCGTCGAGCTCGCCCACGGTGCGCCGGGTGGTCTCCTCGATCGCGGCGAGCGCCTCGCGGACGAACTCCGGGTCCCGGTCGAGCACCCGCCGGGCCGCCCCCGCCTGGAGGGTGACGGCGCTCAGCGCGTGCCCCACGGCGTCGTGCAGCTCGCGGGCCAGCCGGTTGCGGACGGCGAGGTCGGCGGCCCGTTCCTCGGCGGCGGCCAGCCGGTCGGCCGCCGTCGGCCCGAGGAGCACGGGGGCCAGCCGGGCCAGCAGGGCCCCCGTCCCGGCGCAGACGGCGGCGAGCGCGATCAGCAGCCCGGCCCCGAACAGGGGGGAGACGTAGGGCTCCGCGCCGCCGAACCATCCCGCGCCCCACACCGAGGCGCGCAGGGCCCCCGAGAACGGCATGACGATCAGGACCACCCCCAGGGGCGGCACCGCCAGGATCATCCCGCTGACCACCGCCCCGGCGCCCAGGTGCAGGGTCCACCAGGCCGAGGCCCGCCAGCGGGCCCCCCAGGACCGGGCCGGGCCGTCCGCGAGCAGGTCCCCCGGGACCCCGGTGAGGACCCGTACCGCCGTCACCGACAACGGCCGGACCAGCCCGAACACCCCGGTCGCCGCGATCAGGGGCAGGGAGGCCGCGTAGGACAGCAGGGTCAGCGGGAAGGACGTCAGCACGTTGACCCCGCCGGCCGCCGCGCCGACCCCGACCTGGGCGAGCAGCAGGTACGGCATGAGCAGGGCCCCGCCGAGTATCTGGTGCACCCACCGCAGCCGGGCCCGCGCCCCCACCAGCGGCCCGGCCCACCGCCGCACCGCCCCCGGCCGCACCGGCCGGCCCGCGCCGGCGGTACCGCCCGCGCCCGTCGTCCTTCTCCCGCGCATCCCTCTCCCCCGTTGGATCCCCCCGGCCCACCGGCCCCCGCCGGATGCCGCCGACCCCTTCGCGGCCGGTCCCGCGCCCGGGCCCGCGCCGGGGTCAGGCCTCCCGGCGGCCGTGCAGGTAGCGGACGAGCACGGCCCCGGCCAGCAGCCCGGTGATCATCTGGCCAGCGTAGGCGAGGAGGGTGGCGGTGGTGGGATATTCGCCCTCGCCCAGGTTCACCCCCAGGGCCGCCGTCAGCATCCACGCCCCCCAGCTCAGCGCCGCCGCCGAGCCGGTCCAGGTGAGGGCCAGCGGCCACCGCGCCGGGAGCGCCCCGCCCCGGGCCAGGACCAGCGCCCCGGCCGCCGCGGCCACGGCGCACACCGCGTGCGCCCCGGACACCACCCCGGTCTCCGCCGAGTACACCGCCGCCGCCTCGGCGGACAGCCCGCCGCGCCCGCCGAAGGCCCAGTACACCTGCGCCGAGGCCACCGCCGCGCCCGCCAGTGCCGCGGCCCCCGCCACCACCCCCGTGGGCGACGGGAGCCGGCGACCCAGCGCACCCTGCCAGCGCCGGCCCCAGCGCTCCCGCGCGTAGGGGACGAACAGTCCGGCCAGGGCTATCGCCTGGATGATGAAGCCGGTGTAGACGACCGCGAACACCCAGGGTTCGAGGAAGGGTTCCCGCGCCGCCCTGACCGCCTCGCCGGCACCCATGCCCAGGGCCTTGACGAGGAGCTGGGACGGGTACCCGAGGACGATCGGGGTGAGCAGCCCGGTGGCGACGAAGACCGGCACGGTCAGCAGCCAGCCGGGTACGCGCCTGCCCCACGGCCGGGTGAGGACCAGCACCAGCAGGATCACGCAGGCGTCCATGGCGACCGTGACCGCGTTGCCCACGGCCAGGGTCGTCCCGCCCTTCAGCAGGATGCTGTCCTCGGGTATCCCCACCCGGCTCCCGGCCAGCCAGGCCGCCTTGATGGTCAGGTAGGGCAGGGTGGCGGCCAGGGCCGTGGCCCGCAGGACGCGCCGCCCGGTCCCCAGGGAGAGGACCGACGGCTGCGCCGTGCTCATCGGGTGCGTCGCGTGGACGGCTCGTGTGCTCATGGGTCAACGGTCCCGTGCGCGGCTCCGCGCCACCTCCCCCGCGAAGGTGAACCGCCTCCCCCGCACGGGGGAGGAACCCCCGCCCCCGCCGCCTCACATGCGCCGCGTCACCACCGACAGCCGGTCCCGCGCCTCGAACAGCGCCGCCTTGATCGTGCGCTCGTGGTCCTCCGTCAGCCGGGCCACCGGCACCGAGCAGCTCACCGCGTCCCGGGCCGGGGTCCGGTACGGGACGGCCACCCCGAAGCAGCGCAGCCCGAGGGTGTTCTCCTCGCGGTCCACGGCATAGCCCTGCTCCCGGACCAGCGCCAGCTCCTCCACCAGCCGCTCCCGGTCGGTGATGGTGTGCTCCGTGACGGCCTCCAGCCGCTTCGGCAGCAGCGCCCGCACCTCGTCGTCGGTGTGTGTGGCCAGCAGCGCCTTGCCGAGGGCGGTCGAGTGGACGGGCAGCCGCCGCCCGACCCGGGTGAAGGGGCGCAGGTAGTGCCGGGAGGGCCGGGTGGCCAGGTAGACGACGCTGGTCCCGTCGAGCCGGGCCAGGTGGATGGTCTCGGTGGTGTCGTCGGAGAGCCGGTCGAGGCTGGGCCGGGCCGCCGCGACCACCTCGTCCCCGTCGATGTAGGAACTGCCGACGAGCAGGGCGCGGACGCCGATGCCGTAGCGGGTGCCGGTGGCGTCGGTCTCCACCCAGCCCAGGTTCACCAGGGTGCGCAGCAGCATGTAGAGGCTGGACTTGGGCAGGGAGAGGTCGCTCTGGATGTCGGCGAGGCTGTGCAGTCCCGGGTGCGCCGCGAAGTGCTCCAGCAGCAGGACCGTGCGCACGGCCGACTTGACCGGCGGCGCCGCGGGAAGCCCCGGCTCGGCCGGCGCGGTCCCCGCCCCGCCGGTCACGGTGGCTCCCGGCCCGGCGGTCACGGTGGCTCCCGCCCCGGCGGTGGCGGTGAGTCCCGGCCCGGCCGTCGCGGGAGGGCCGGCCGTCCCGGCTGTCTCGGCTGTCGTCATGCGCCTGCTTCCCCTCTGGTCGGCTCTGATCGCCTCTTGTCACCCGGTGGACGCGGAACCTAGAGTCCGCAGCAGAAGTGATCATTCATCCACCGGAACGGCGTTCAGAATACTGAACGATCCGAGGAGGAGCGGGCCATGACGGCGAATCCAGTCTGGAGTGTGGACCCCCGCACCGGGAAGCAGCGCGAACGGGTTGCGGTGGAAGCCACAGCCCCGGACGTGGACCGGGCCGTGCGGGCGGCCCACGCCGCGCGCGGCGCCCTGGCGGACGCGGGCGCCCGCGCCGCCTTCCTGCGGGCCGCCGCCGAGCTGCTCGACGGGGCCGCCGCGCGGGTCGTGGAGACCGCCGACGCCGAGACGGCGCTGGGCTCCGCCCGGCTCACCGGCGAGCTCGCCCGCACCACCGGCCAGCTGCGGGCCTTCGCCGACGTGGTCGGGGAGGGCGCCTACCTCGACGTCCGGATCGACCGGGCCGACCCCTCCCTCACCCCGCCGCGCCCCGAACTGCGCCGCTACAAGGTGCCGCTGGGGGTGGTGGCCGTCTACGCCGCCTCCAACTTCCCGCTGGCCTTCTCCGTTCCCGGCGGGGACACCGCGAGCGCCCTCGCCGCCGGCTGCCCGGTGGTGGTCAAGGCCCACCCCGACCATCCGGCCACCTCCGAGCTGTGCGGCGCGCTGCTGCGCCGGGCGGCCGGGGCGAGCGGACTGCCGCAGGACGTGGTGACGGTGGTCCACGGGTTCGACGCGGGCCTGGAGCTGATCCGCCACCCGCTGGTCGCGGCCGCCGGGTTCACCGGCTCGGTCCGGGGCGGACGGGCCCTGTTCGACGCGGCCGCCGCCCGCCCGGTGCCCATCCCCTTCCACGGCGAGCTCGGCTCCCTCAACCCCGTCGTGGTCACCCCGGCGGCGGCCGCCGAGCGCGCCGAGGAGATCGGCTCCGGGCTGGCCGCCTCCGTCACCCTGGGCGTCGGCCAGTTCTGCGTGAAGCCCGGCCTGGTCCTGGTTCCCGAGGGCGCGGACGGTGACCTGCTCACGGCCGCGCTCGCCAAGCAGCTCGGGCAGACCGGACCGGGGGTGCTGCTCGACCACCGGATGCGGGACGCCTTCGTCGCCGGGGTCCGCGAGCGGGCCGCGCTCCCCGGGGTCACCGCCCCCGTCGCCCCGGGCGCCGCCGGGGAGCACGCCGTCGGCGCGGGCCACCTGAGCGTCGCGGCGGCCCGGCTGCTGGAGGGCGGCCCGTACGGGGTGCTCCTGGAGGAGTGCTTCGGCCCGGTGACCGTCGTCGTCCGCTACTCGGGCCCGGACGAGGCCGCCGCCGTGCTGGACCGGCTCGAAGGCAACCTCAGCGCCACGCTCCAGCTGTCGCGGGCCGAGACCGAGGGTGCCCCCGGCCCCGCCGCCGCGCTGATCTCGCAGGTCACGCGGCTGGCGGGGCGGATCGTGGTGAACGGCTGGCCCACCGGGGTCGCGGTGGCCCCCGCCCAGCACCACGGCGGCCCCTACCCGGCCGCCACCTCGCACTCCACCTCCGTGGGCGGTACCGCGATCGAGCGCTGGCTGCGCCCGGTGGCCTACCAGTCGGTCCCGGACGCGCTGCTCCCGCCGGAGCTGCGCGAGGCCAACCCGCTGGGCCTCCCCCGCCGGGTCACCGGCGGCTGAACGGGGCCGCCGGAGGGGGTGGGGGGCGCGGCCGTCGGGGCGGGCCGCCGGAGGGGGCGGGCCGCCCGTGACCGGACGCCGGTAATTCCGTTGCCGCCCCGCCCCCGGCGGGGCAGGCTGCGCCCCATGGCGCGGGCACAGGGATTCTCGTACGGGGTACACGGCGACGGCACGGTCGTCATCACGCACCGGGGCCGGGCCGCGGGCACCCTGCGGGGCGGCCGGGCACAGCGGTTCCTGGACGAGGTGGAGTCCGGGGACGCCCAGCTGGTGATGGCCCGCTGGACCGGCGCCTACAAGTTCGGCAACGAGCGGACGGCCCGCGAGCACCCCCGCAACCGGCGCTGAAATCACGCCGAGGGTAAGGGAACGGCAAAGCGGCTCCGGTCGTTCTCCCGGCATGACCGCTATGACCCCTGGTTCCAACCTGCCGCTCAACACCACCCGCGTGACGGTGGACGTGGCCGCCCCGGTTCGGCTCGACGTGTCGGGCCTGCTGCTCGCGGCGGACGGCAAGGTGCGCTCCGACGCCGACTTCATCTTCTACAACCAGCCCTCGGGTCCCGGTGTCAGCTACCGGTCCGGCGGCGGGACGGCACCGGACTCGATCACCGTGGACACCGGCGCGCTGCCGCCCGGCATCGAGCGGATCGTGGTCACGGCCAGCCCCGACGCCGCGGGGCAGAGCTTCCAGGGCATCGAGCCCACCGCCACCGTGCGGGACGCGGCCGGCGGCGCGGTGATCGCCACCTTCACCCCGCCCCGGCTCGGGACGGAGACGGCCCTGGTGGTCGTCGAGGTCTACCAGCGCGGCGGCGTGTGGAAGGTGCGCGCGGTCGGCCAGGGGTACGCGAACGGGCTCGCGGGCATCGCCACCGACTTCGGGGTCTCCGTCGACGAGGAACCGGCCGCCGCTCCCGCGCCCGCCCCGGTCACACCGCCGGCCCCGGCCGTCGTCGCCCCGCCCATGCCCCCGTCGCCCCCGGCCGCCCCCGCCGCTCCCCCGGCCCCGGCCGGCGGGAAGATCAACCTCGACAAGGGCCGGGTCAGCCTGCAGAAGAACCAGACCGTCTCCCTCGTCAAGGGCGGCCGCCCGCTGCTCTCGCAGGTCAAGATGGGCCTGGGCTGGGAGCCCGCGTTCGGCGGCCGCGACATCGACCTCGACGCGTCGGTCATCGCGTACGGCCCGCAGCGCGACTTCCTCGACGCCTGCTACTTCGGCAAGCTCTCCATCCTGGGCGGCTCGGTCAAGCACTCGGGCGACAACCTCACGGGTGAGGGCGCCGGGGACGACGAGGTGATCGTCGTCGACCTCGGGCGGCTGCCCGCCGAGGTCAGCGGCCTGGTCTTCACGGTCAACTCCTTCTCCGGCCAGAAGTTCACCGAGGTCGCCAAGGCCTACTGCCGGCTCATCGACGCCGCGACCGACGAGGAGCTGGTGCGCTTCGACCTGACCGGTGCCGAGCCCCAGACCGGCGTGATGATGGCCAAGCTGATCAAGCAGTTCTCCGGCGAATGGGAGATGACGGCCATGGGCGACTTTGTGAAGTCCCGCACAGTGCGCGGGATGGTCAAGCCGGCCTCCCAGGCACTCTGAGCAGGTGGGCGGGCATATGCCGCCGCCGGTCATCCGGGCCCGGGCGGCCCGGGTGACCGATGCCACGCGTAATCCGGAGGTGGCTGTCAGTGCTCGCCCGTAGCCTTGGGGGCATGCAGACTTCACTCCAGCCCGCGGGTCCCGCCCGCCCGTCCGCCGCCGAGGCGAACGAGGCGATACGGCACCTCGTCGAGACCTGGGCGGACGGGGAGTGGCCTTCGGAGGCGTACGAGTTCCTCCTGGAGGAGTGGGCCGCGGCCTCCCGCGAGGAGATGACCGCGGCCTGGTAGGCCCCCGCCGGCGCGGCGCCGGCCCCCGTCAGCGCGGGGAGCGCCGCCACGGGCCGGTGATCGCCAGCATGATGCCCGGCTCCTGGATGTTGGCGTACAGGGTGCGCCCGTCCGGGGAGAAGCAGACCCCGGTGAACTCGGAGTACTCCGGCTTCTCGGGCGTGCCGATGTTCAGCTCGTTGCGTGCCAGCGGGTAGACCCGTCCCGACTCGGTGGCCCCGAGCAGGTGTTGCAGCCCGCTCCCGTCCTCGGCGATGACCAGGCCCCCGTACGGGGAGACCGTGATGTTGTCGGGGCCGTCGTAGCCGCCCTCGGCGTCCGGGTCGGCGTTCACCCCGATGAGGACGACGAGCCGGATCGTGCGCCGCTTGGGGTCGTAGAACCACACCTGCCCGTCGTGCGCGGCGCCCGGGCTCTCCTCGCGGGCGTAGGAGGAGACGAAGTAGGCGCCGCCGTCGGCCCACCACATGCCCTCCAGCTTGCGCGCCCGGGTCACGGCGCCCGCCGCGAACTGCTTGCGCACCGAGAGGCTGCGGGCGTCGCGGTCGGTGACCTCCGCCCAGTCGACCCCGTACACGGTCCCGGTCTTCGTGGCGCGCGAGAGGTCGTCGACGAACTGCCCGGCCTTGTCGAAGCACTTGGCGGCCGCCAGCACCCCGGCGTCCGGGGCGAGGGTGCGCAGCCGCCCCCGGCCGTGCCGGAAGCCCTCCGGCGGGGTCCAGCGGTAGAGCAGCCCGTTGGGGCCCGAGGCGTCCTCGGTCAGGTAGGCGTGGCCCTGGCGCGGGTCGATGACGACGGCCTCGTGGGCGTAGCGCCCGAAGGCCTTGACCGGCCGCGGGTCTCGGTTGGCGCGCCGGTCGTGGGGGTCCACCTCGAAGACGTAGCCGTGGTCCTTGGTCATGCCGTTCTTGCCGGCCAGGTCCTCGGTCTCCTCGCAGGTCAGCCAGGTGCCCCACGGGGTGGCCCCGCCCGCGCAGTTGGTGGAGGTGCCGGCGACGCCCACCCACTCGGCGACCTCGCCGCCGCGCCGGACCTCGACGACCGTGCAGCCGCCGGAGGCGGCCGGGTCGTAGACGAGGCCCTCGGCCAGCGGCACGGGGTGGGCCCAGCCCGTCCGCGGCCCCTTCAGCTCGTGGTTGTTGACGAGGAGGGTGACGCCGCGGGCCCCCTCGAAGGCCGCCGTGCCGTCGTGGTTGGACGGGGTGCTCTCGCCGGAGTCGAGGGTGGTGACGCCGCTGTGGGTGATCACCCGGTAGGCGAACCCGGCGGGCAGCGCGAGCAGTCCGTGCGGGTCCGGCAGGAGCGGGCCGTAGCCGGGGGCCTGCGGGTGGCCGTGCCCCCGCGCCGCGTCGGCCGCGCCGGGGCCCGGGTCGTCGGCGGCCAGTGCCCCGGGGGCGGTGGCGAGGGCGCCGACCGTTCCGGTGAGGGCGACGCCCGCGCCGGCGAGGGCGGTCCGGGCGGTGAAGTCTCTGCGGCTGAGGGGCATCGGGTCTCCTGGGGTGGGGAGGTGGTGCGCCTGACGTACGGTCGTCGGCGCACACGCTCCCGGCCGTACGTGAACGGCGGCTGAACTACCCGCGAACACGTACCGGCCCCTTGCCGCCGGACGGAATGGCGAACTCCGGCCGCGGAAAAGGCCTGTTGCACCCCCTCCACGGCCGCGCCCCGCGCCCTCCCCCCGGCGCGCACCGGGTCAGGGCCGGCGGGACCGGGCCTTGAACGCGGCCTTGCGGGCCTCCTTCGCGGCCTTCTTGTCGGGGTGCAGCCGGCCCATGGCCTCCAGCACGTAGGCGGTCGCCGGGTGCTCGACCCGCCACACCGCGTCGAAGAAGCCGGTGTGGTGCTCCGTCAGGCTGCGCATGAGCAGCGGCAGCTCCTCGGTCTCCCCGTCGGCGGCGAGCTGCGCGGCGATGGTGTCCACCGTCAGCCAGAAGACCATCGCGCCGTCCGGGGCCGGTACGTCCGCCGCCCCGTGCTCCGCCAGCCAGACCCGGGCGAGCCCGCCCAGCTGGGGGTCGTCCAGCACCGCCCGCACCGCGGGCTCGGCCTCCGGCCCGGCGGGGGTGAGGGCCTGCTGGCAGCGCAGCCGGCGCAGCGGGGCGGCCTCGTCGTCACCCCGGGCCGCAGCCAGCAGCTCGGCGACGGCGGCGGGCAGCTCCCGGCCGGCCAGCCACTGCTCGATCTCGGCCTGGGCGGCCTCCTCCGGGTAGTAGGAGACCGCGTCGAGCAGCGCGTCCGCGCCCTTGCCGGCCAGCTCGCCGATGGCGGGGGCCTCGACCCCGGCCTCCAGCATGCGGGCGCGGACGCCGTACAGGCCGAGCGGGGTCAGCCGGACCATCCCGTAGCGGGTGATGTCCTCGTCGTCCTCCTGGCCCGGTCCGCCGGCGACGGCGTCCGCGTCCACGAGGTCGTCGGCCTCCGCCATCAGCGCCTCGTCCACGGGGTGGTAGTCGACGAGTCCGATCGGCTCCAGCTGCCGGAACTGGTCGTCGAGGCGCATCATCGCGTCCGAGACCTGCTCCAGGACGGCGTCGGACGGGTCGCCCATGTCGTCCGACATGATCATCGAGGCGGCGAGCACGGGCAGCGGCACCCGGCCGTCGCCCGGGGCGCCCTCGGAGACGCTGAGCAGGTAGAGGTTGGCGAGCACCCCGTCGAGGAAGTCCGCCTCGCGCTGCGGGTTCCAGTCGAGCCGGTCGAAGTCGATCTCGCCGCCCGCGTCCAGGGCGTCGACGAGGTCGTCCAGGTCGGGCACGGCGGCGTCGGCGAGGACGGTGTCCAGGGCCGCCAGCCACAGGTCGAGCACGTCGGAGGGCGCGCCGCCGGACAGCAGGGGGAGGTCCTCCCCGGGCGCGGCGGTGCCGTACTCGGGCTCGGCGCCGTCGGCGCCGTCGCCGCTGTCCTCCTCCGGCTCCGTCACGTCGACCAGGCCGGTGTCCACGGCCACCCGCCAGGCCTGGCCCGCGTACATCGGCGAGTCCTCGTCGGCGGGGTCGAGGCCGAGCTCCTCGGCGGCCGCGGGCAGCTGGTCGGCGACGAGTTCGCCGCCGACGTCGACCCGGGTGGCGGGGCCGGCCCAGCGGGCGAGGCGTACGGCGCGGGCGAACAGCGGGGCGACGAGGGCGTCGCGGGCCAGCTCCGCATCGGAGTGCAGCCGTACCGGCGGCAGCGTGGAGTGCGGCTCTGCGGACATGGGGTGGTTCTCCTCGGACGGGCGCGCGGGACGGCGGGGCGAATCGGGACGGAGCGGAACGGAGCGGAACGGCCGCGGCGGGACCGGAGGCGGTCGCGGAGGGACCGTCAGATCTCGTGCGGCGACCCAGCGTAGACGCATCCGGGGCCGTCCCGGCGGAGCGGAACCGTCAGTTCATCCCACAGTCAGCTGTCGTATTTCCTGGAGACCTTGACAACTTCGCTGATCAAGCAGGAGATTGACGCGCGTAGACGTTAAGGGACCGTCAAATCCCACCCCCCCTCTTCCTCCACACACCGGAGTTCCCTCACATGCGCTCATCGCATCCCCGTTCCGCCGCCGTCGCCGCCCTCGTCGCCGCCGCGCTGGCCTCCGGCCTGCTCGCGGGCACGGCCGACGCGGCCGAAGGCGCCGTGTCCGCCGATCCGGTACGCATCCACGACATCCAGGGCACCACCCGGATATCCCCGCTGAACGGCAAGGCCGTCGCCGACGTCCAGGGCATCGTCACGGGCGTGCGCACCTACGGCTCGCGCGGCTTCTGGATCCAGGACCCCGACGCCGACGACAACCCCGCCACGAGCGAGGGCGTCTTCGTCTTCACCAGCTCCGTCCCGACCGTGGCCGTCGGCGACGCCGTGAAGGTCTCGGGCACGGTCGGCGAGTACGTCCCCGGCGGGGCCGCCTCCGGCAACCAGTCGGTCACCCAGATCGCCAAGCCCACCGTGACCGTGGTCTCCTCCGGCAACGCGCTGCCCGAGGCCACCGTCATCAACGAGTACTCCGTCCCGGCGGAGTACGCCCCGGCGGGCGACCCGGCGGCCGGCGGCAGCATCAACGGCCTGACCCTGGACCCCTCGCGCTACGCCCTGGACTACTACGAGTCCCTCGAGGGCATGAACGTCCGCATCGGCAACTCCCGCGTGGTCGGCGCCACCGACCCGTACGCGGAGATGTGGGTGACGGTCAAGGGCTGGGAGAACACCCTCAAGCGCGGCGGCACCCTCTACGGCTCGTACGAGTCCCAGAACACCGGCCGCCTCCAGGTCCAGCAGCTGGCGCCGCTCGCGCAGCAGCCCTTCCCGGTGGCCAACGTCGGCGACAGGCTGACCGGCACCACCGAGGGCCCCCTCGACTTCAACCAGTTCGGCGGCTACACCCTGGTGGCCCGCACGCTGGGCACCGTCAAGGCGGGCACCCTCGCCCCCGAGAAGACCAAGGCCCAGTCGCCCGGCGAGCTCGCGGTGGCCACGTACAACGTGGAGAACCTCGACCCGGGCGACCCGCAGGAGAAGTTCGACAACCTGGCCAAGGCGGTCGTCCAGAACCTGGCCTCGCCCGACATCGTCGCCCTGGAGGAGATCCAGGACGACAACGGCGCCAAGAACGACGGCACCGTCTCGGCCGAGGAGACCATCAAGAAGTTCACCGCGGCGATCGCGGCGGCGGGCGGCCCGGCCTACCAGTGGCGGTCCATCAGCCCCGAGAACAACAAGGACGGCGGCGAGCCCGGCGGCAACATCCGCCAGGTGTTCCTCTTCAACCCCGCCCGGGTCTCCTTCACCGACCGCGCGGCCGGGGACGCGCTGACCGCGACCGGCGTGGCCAAGGAGAACGGCAAGGCCGCCCTGACCCACTCCCCCGGCCGGATCGACCCGGCGAACCCGGCGTGGGCCGACAGCCGCAAGCCGCTGGCCGGCGAGTTCGTCTTCCGCGGCCGCACGGTCTTCGTGATCGCCAACCACTTCAGCTCCAAGGGCGGCGACGAGGGCCTGACCTCGCAGCACCAGCCCGTGGTGCGCTCCTCCGAGGCCAAGCGGCTGCTCCAGGCGCAGGCGGTGAACACCTTCGTCAAGCAGATCCTCGCGGCCGACAAGAACGCGGACGTGCTCGCCCTCGGCGACATCAACGACTTCGAGTTCTCCAACACGGCGAAGGCGCTGGAGGACGGTGGGGCGCTGTACTCGGCGATCAAGTCGCTGCCGAAGGCGGAACGGTACTCCTACGTCTACCAGGGCAACGCGCAGGTCCTGGACCAGATCCTGGTCAGCCCGGCGATCAAGAACTACGCCTACGACAGCGTGCACATCAACGCCGAGTTCTCGGTCCAGAACAGCGACCACGACCCGCAGGTGCTGCGCTTCCGCCCGTAACACCGGCGAGCAGGGGCCCGGCCGCCACCACGGCCGGGCCCCTGAGCGGACCCTTGCCGGGGAGATCGGGGACTTTCGGCCCTGGCGTGACGCTGGACACAACGCCGCCCAAATGGACCGGTTGTGGTGTTGAGTGTCCCCCACGTCCGATCTTGTCCTTCTTGTACCGCCCGCATCTGGAGGCCGCGTGTTCCCCTCCATCTCCCTCGCCCAGGAAATCGGCCTCGCCGTCCTGTTCGTGGCCGCCCTCGTCTGGGTGCTCGGCCTGGGCCACATGCTGTGGGACAGCCGCTTCCACCACCCGGAGCCTGACGCCTACGAGGGCCTTCCGGTGATCCCGTCCCAGCGCACGGCGTCCGGGCACCCGATGGAGTCGGTGGAACTGACACAGGCGGAGCAGGAGGCCTTCGCGGGCCTGATCCGCACCATCCCGCTGCACTGAGCACGACGGCACGGCACGCCGAAGAGCCCCCGCCCCTTCGAGGGGCGGGGGCTCTTCCGGCTCTTCGTCCGACCGGCCCGTGAGGGTCAGTTGTGGCTGTGCAGGACCTCGTTCAGGCCGCCCCAGTTCGCCTTGTACGGGCGGGCCTCGACGGCGCCGGTGACCGAGTTGCGGCGGAAGAGGATGTTGTCGGCGCCGGAGAGCTCCAGGGCCTTGACGACCTGGCCGTCCGGCAGGGTCACCCGGGTGCCGGCGGTGACGTAGAGGCCGGCCTCGACGACGCACTCGTTGCCGAGGGCGATGCCGATGCCCGCCTCGGCGCCGATCAGGGTGCGCTCGCCGATCGAGATGATCTGCTTGCCGCCGCCCGAGAGGGTGCCCATGGTGGACGCGCCGCCGCCGATGTCGGAGCCGTCGCCGACGACGACGCCCGCGGAGATGCGGCCCTCGACCATGGAGGTGCCCAGGGTGCCGGCGTTGAAGTTGACGAAGCCCTCGTGCATGACGGTGGTGCCCTCGGCGAGGTGCGCGCCGAGGCGGACGCGGTCCGCGTCGGCGATGCGCACGCCCTTGGGGGCGACGTAGTCGGTCATGCGGGGGAACTTGTCGATCGAGGTGACCTGGAGGTGCAGGCCCTCGGCGCGCGCGTTCAGGCGGACGGTCTCGACCTGGTCGACGGCGACCGGGCCCAGCGAGGTCCAGGCGACGTTGGCGAGGAGGCCGAAGACGCCGTCCAGGTTCTGGCCGTGCGGCTTGACCAGGCGGTGGCTGAGCAGGTGCAGGCGCAGGTACGCGTCGTGCGCGTCGAGCGGCTTGTCCTCCAGGGAGGCGATCACGGTGCGGACGGCTACGACCTCGACACCGCGGACCGCGTCCGAGCGCAGGGCCTTGGCCGCGGCGGCGCCGAGGAGCTCCACGGCCTGCTCGGCGGTGAGGCGCTCGGTGCCGGCCGGGCCGGGCTCGGCGGAGAGCTCGGGGGCGGGGAACCAGGTGTCGAGGACGGTGCCGTCGGCGGCGAGGGTGGCAAGTCCGGCGGCGACGGCGCCGGTGGTACGCGTAGCAGTCATGCCCGAAACCTAACCGGCGACGGGCCGCGGCCGCGAACCGGTCTCATGTGCCGGGCGCGGTGCGTGCCGCTCCTCCCCACCACCGGAATGCTCCCCTCCGCCCCCGGTGGCCTGCGGGGCGGCCGCCGGGGCCTTGCGGCCCTGCCGTGACGACAGCCGGATCAGTACCGCCCCGGCCCCCGCGGCCAGCGCCGCGCACAAGGGCCACAGCAGCCAGGGCGCGGCCGCGTACAGGGCCCCGCCGGCCGGCGGGGCGAGGACGGTCCCGCTGACCGACACCCCCGCGTAGAGGCTCTGGAACCGGCCGACGGCGTGCTCCGGGGCCTCGTCCGCGACGTACGCGGTGGCGGTGGTCTTGTAGAGGATCTCGCCGAGGCTGACGAGCACCATCATGGCGACGGCGGTGGCCGCGCCCGCACCGGCGATCAGCACCGCGTAGCCGGCCCCGACCAGCACCAGCCCGCTGCCGGTGACGGCCAGCGGCGGCCTGTTGCGCAGGGCGACGGCGGCGGGCAGCTCCAGCAGCAGGATGACGGCCCCGTTGACGGCGATGACCAGTCCGAAGGCCCGGACGTCGAGGCCGTGGTCGGCGAGGAACACCGGGAAGGTGAAGTACTGCTGGCGGTAGACCGTGTCGGCGACGAGGATCGCGCCGAGCAGCACCGGGACGGCGGGCCGGGCCCGCAGTGCGGCCCACACCCCGCCGCGGCCCCGACCCCCGTCCGGGGCCGCGGCGGGGGTGCGGGCGGCGCCGCGCGCCGGAACGACGCGGGCGGTCCAGAGGGCGAAGAAGAGGGTGCCGAGGCCGTCCGCGAGGAAGAGCCAGTCGTACGAGAGCCCGGCCGCCACCAGCGCCCCGAGCGGCGGGCCGAGGGTGAAGCCGCCGTTGGACACGCACCGGACGACGGCGAAGGCCTGCCGGCGGGCGCCCTCGGGGACGGTGACGGCGACCAGCGCGGAGTTGGCCGCCCGCACCACCCCGTTCGCGTACTGGGCCAGCGGCAGCGCGGCGTACAGCAGCGGCGTGGGCAGCAGCGGGAGGGTCGTCAGGGTCAGCCCGCCGAGCGCGGAGGCGGCGAGCAGGACCCGGCGGTGGCCGAAGCGGTCGCCGTACCAGCCGCCGGTGAAGTTCCCGGCGACCAGGCCGATGCCGCCGATGCCGGTGACCACGCCGGCCTGGGCGGCGCCGAGGCCGCGCGGGCCGGTCAGGTAGAGGAAGACGAAGACGAACGTGAAGCTGACGACGGCGTTGACGAACACCCCCGCAGCCAGCAGCCACACAACCCTCGGTACGTCCTTGAACCCCTGCAGCACACCCGTGCCCCCCTTGTTCCGACGGAGTCAGTTCCTTTTGGGAACGGACTATGTCAGCATGACAGCCTTGGGTCAACGGACAAAGGAGTTCCCATGGCCCAGCGCACGCACCTCGGCGACGCGGACTGCTCCATCGCCCAGGCCCTCGACGTCGTGGGCGACTGGTGGACGCTGCTGATCGTGCGCGACACCGCGCGCGGACTCCACCGCTTCGAGGAGCTCCAGCGGGAGCTGGGGGTCTCCCGGAAGGTGCTCGCCGAGCGGCTGAAGCTGCTGGTCGAGGCCGGGGTGCTGACGCGCGAGCCGTACCAGGAGCGCCCGGTGCGGCACGAGTACCGGCTGACCCCGCGCGGGCGGGGGCTGCTGCCGGTCCTGGTGGCCCTCCAGGACTGGGGTGACGCCTGGGTCCTGGGAGAGGGAGAGATGACCGCCACCACCGACGAGTCCTCGAAGGAGGCCGCACGGGTCCACGCGCTGCGCGGCACCCGGCTGCCGGAGCTGCTGCTGCCGGACCGGTCCGGCGAGCTCCGCGACCCGGTGGCGGACACCCCGTTCACCGTCCTGTACTGCTTCCCCGGCGCGTACGCCCGCGCCGAGTCCTACCCGCCCGGCTGGGGCGGGATCCCGGGCGCGAGGGGGTGCACGCTGGAGTCCTGCACCTTCCGCGACCAGCTGGCGGAGTTCACGGCGGCCGGCGCCACGGTGCACGGGGTCTCGACGCAGCGGCCCGACGAGCAGCGGGAGTTCGCGGAGCAGGAGCGGCTGCGGTTCCCGCTCCTGTCGGACGCGGACCTGGGGCTGGTGACGGCGCTGCGGCTGCCGACGTTCCGGGCGGCGGGGGTGAGCCGGATCAAGCGGCTGACGCTGGTGCTGGACCGGGAGCGGACGGTGCGGGAGGTGTTCTACCCGGTCCGGGACATCGAGGCGAGCGTGGCCGCCGCGCTGGCCGCGGTGCGCTCCGCGGGATAGCGGGGGCCGCTGCGCGGGGCCGTCTCCCCGCCCCGCCCTTTCTCCGTTTCGGGGGGGGGGGCCCCCCCCCCCCGGGGGGCGCCGCGCCCGCGGGG
>NZ_JBFBGN010000148.1:0-15813 GCF_040684675.1 Streptomyces sp. NPDC089915
GCGCTCAGCGGGTAGTGCGCCCCCTGCTTGGTCAGCACCGGCAGGCCCGCATTGGGCATGCAGGAGAGCGGGATACGGGCGTTGCGCGCCAGGTAGCGCAGGTGCTCGCTCATCTCGGCCGGGCCGGTGGCGCAGTTCAGACCGATCATGTCGATCCCCAGCGGCTCCAGCGACGTCAGCGCCGCACCGATCTCCGAACCCAGCAGCATCGTGCCGGTGGTCTCGACGGTGACGGAGCAGATCAGCGGGACGCTGACGCCGAGGGCCTCCATGGCGCGCCGGGCACCGATGATGGAGGACTTCGTCTGGAGGAGGTCCTGGGTGGTCTCGACGAGCAGCGCGTCGGCGCCGCCGGAGATCAGGCCCTCGGCGTTGATCTGGTAGGCGTCGCGGATCTGGGCGTAGGTGATGTGGCCCAGGGTGGGCAGCTTGGTGCCGGGGCCCATCGAGCCGAGCACCCAGCGCTGCTGTCCGGTGGAGGCGGTGAACTCGTCGGCGACCTCGCGGGCGATGCGGGCGCCGGACTCGGAGAGCTCGAAGTTGCGCTCGGGGATGTCGTACTCGGCGAGGGCCGCGTAGTTCGCGCCGAAGGTGTTGGTCTCGACGCAGTCCACGCCCACCGAGAAGTACGCCTCGTGGACCGAGCGGACGATGTCGGGGCGGGTGACGTTCAGGACCTCGTTGCAGCCTTCGAGCTGCTGGAAGTCTTCCAGGGTGGGGTCCTGAGCCTGGAGCATGGTTCCCATGGCTCCGTCGGCGACGACCACGCGGGTCGCGAGCGCCTCTCGGAGGGCATCGGCCCGGGTCTGGGTGTCGGCGGGCGGATTCGGCAACGAGGCCATGGTTGAGCTCCCTGGGATGCGACGGCTGTCGGCTTTGCACCCCCGCTGTGTCAGGGGTGCACGCGGTCAGCGTAACCGCGCGGCACCCGCCCCGGTGAGGCCGTCCCACGTGGCGGACTGCATTCTGTGCGCGGGGTTCGCACGGAAGGGTGTGCAGGTCGGCGGCGCACCGGGAAACACCCAACCATGCACAAGGTCGGCATCGACCGATACTGTTCAGCATTGTCGAACTACGTCAGCAGGAGGCTGCGCGATGGCACGGAACATCCAGTCGCTCGAACGAGCCGCTGCGATGCTGCGGCTCCTGGCCGGCGGGGAGCGCCGGCTGGGTCTCTCGGACGTGGCGTCCTCCCTGGGCCTGGCCAAGGGCACGGCGCACGGGATCCTGCGCACGCTGCAGGCCGAGGGCTTCGTGGAGCAGGACCCGGCCTCCGGGCGCTACCAGCTGGGCGCCGAGCTGCTGCGGCTGGGCAACAGCTACCTGGACGTGCACGAGCTGCGCGCCCGCGCGCTGGTGTGGACGGACGACCTGGCCCGGGCGAGCGGCGAGAGCGTGTACGTCGGCGTGCTGCACCAGAGCGGGGTGCTGATCATGCACCACGTGTTCCGGCCGGACGACAGCCGTCAGGTGCTGGAGGTGGGGGCCATGCAGCCGCTGCACTCCACGGCCCTGGGCAAGGTGCTGTCCGCCTACGACCCGGTCGCGCACACGGAGGCCCTGGACGCCGAGCGGGAGGCCTTCACCCCGCGGACGGTGACCGACGCGGCGGGCTTCGAGGAGGTCCTGGACCTGACCCGGGCGCGCGGCTGGGCGGCCGACGTCGAGGAGACCTGGGAGGGCATCGCCTCGGTGGCGGCCCCCATCCACGACCGGCGCAGGATGCCGGTCGGCGCGGTGGCGGTCGCGGGCGCCGTGGAGCGGGTCTGCGGGGAGTCCGGGGAACCGCGTCCGTCCCTGGTGGCCTCCGTACGGGACTGCGCCCGGTCGGTTTCGCGCGATCTCGGAGCGGGCCGGTTCTGAGCTTGACCTGACCCCCCTCGGTCCACCCTTTGGCGGCTTTCGGCGCCATTCGGGTGGACCTCTTCGTTTCCGGACCGCCCATTGGCCGGATTTGGGCGATCGTACCGAGTGGTAACGATCCGGTTCTTTGACCTGGTCAGGCCTTGACGCGTTCTGAACCCAGGCGGAAAACTGCCGTTCATCGGTCGGCATTGTCGAACACCTACCGGCAATACGCGTTAGGCTATGGGCGAGGCCATGGACCGGTGAAGCACTCACCGAGTGTGCGGACGACCGGAGGGACCCGGTGTCCGCCCACCCCTGGACGTAAGACAAAGGAGTCGCGGGTGTCCAGCTCCGACATCTTCATCGGCGAGACCATCGGTACCGCCCTGCTCACTCTGCTCGGCGGCGGCGTGTGCGCCGCCCTCACGCTCAAGAGCTCCAAGGCCCGCGGCGCGGGCTGGCTCGCGATCACCTTCGGGTGGGGCTTCGCCGTCCTCATCGCCGCCTACGTCTCCGCGCCCCTCTCCGGCGCCCACCTCAACCCGGCGGTCACCGTCGGCATAGCCGTGAAGACCGGCGAGTGGGGTGACGTCCCGGTCTACTTCGCGGGCCAGCTGCTCGGCGCCATGCTCGGCGCGGTCCTGATGTGGATCACCTACTACGGACAGTTCCGCGCGCACCTGGCGGACCCGGAGAACATCAAGGACGCCAAGCTCGGCCCGGAGGACCCGCACCCGCACGACGTCGCCGGCCCGGTGCTCGGGATCTTCTCCACCGGCCCCGAGATCCGCAACGTGGTCCAGAACATGGCCACGGAGATCATCGGCACCTTCGTCCTCGTCCTCGCGATCCTGACCCAGGGCCTCCAGGACGACGGCAAGGGCCTCGGCGTCATCGGCGTCCTCATCACCTCCTTCGTCGTCGTCGGCATCGGCCTCTCGCTCGGCGGCCCGACCGGCTACGCCATCAACCCGGTCCGCGACCTCGGTCCCCGCATCGTCCACGCCCTGCTCCCGCTGCCCAACAAGGGCGGCTCCGACTGGGGGTACTCCTGGATCCCGGTGGCCGGCCCGCTCGTCGGTGCCCTGCTCGCCGGCGGTCTGTACAACATCGCGTTCGCCTGATCAGCTTCGGCCGCGTTCGTAAGATCCGCACCGCCCTCCTGATTCCGCCTACTCAACAGATCTGCCAGGAGCAGCCACCATGACCAGCAGCACCGGCCCCTTCATCGCCGCGATCGACCAGGGCACCACCTCCTCCCGCTGCATCGTCTTCGACCGCGACGGCCGCATCGTCGCCGTCGACCAGAAGGAGCACGAGCAGATCTTCCCGAAGCCGGGCTGGGTCGAGCACGACGCCACCGAGATCTGGACCAACGTCCAGGAGGTCGTCGCCGGCGCCATCGCCAAGGCCGAGATCACCGCCGCCGACGTCAAGGCCGTCGGCATCACCAACCAGCGCGAGACCACCGTCCTGTGGGACAAGAACACCGGCGAGCCGGTGCACAACGCGCTGGTCTGGCAGGACACCCGCACCGACGGCCTCTGCAAGGAGCTCGGCCGCAACGTCGGCCAGGACCGCTTCCGCCGCGAGACCGGCCTGCCGCTGGCGAGCTACTTCGCCGGCCCGAAGGTCCGCTGGCTGCTCGACAACGTCGAGGGCCTGCGCGAGCGCGCCGAGGCCGGGGACATCCTCTTCGGCACCATGGACTCCTGGGTCATCTGGAACCTCACCGGCGGTGCCCAGGGCGGTGCGCACGTCACGGACGTCACCAACGCCTCGCGCACCATGCTGATGAACCTGCACACCCTGGCGTGGGACGAGAAGATCGCCGAGTCGATGGGCGTCCCGCTCAACGTGCTCCCCGAGATCCGGTCCTCCGCCGAGGTCTACGGCCACGTCAAGGACGGCGTCCTCGCCGGTGTCCCGGTCGCCTCGGCGCTCGGTGACCAGCAGGCCGCCCTCTTCGGCCAGACCTGCTTCGCCGAGGGCGAGGCCAAGTCCACGTACGGCACCGGCACGTTCATGCTGATGAACACCGGCGACAAGATCATCAACTCCTACAGCGGCCTGCTGACCACGGTCGGCTACCAGATCGGCGACCAGAAGCCGGTCTACGCCCTGGAGGGCTCCATCGCCGTCACCGGCTCGCTCGTCCAGTGGATGCGCGACCAGATGGGCCTGATCAAGTCCGCGGCCGAGATCGAGACCCTGGCCTCCTCCGTCGAGGACAACGGCGGCGCCTACTTCGTACCGGCCTTCTCCGGCCTGTTCGCCCCGTACTGGCGCTCCGACGCCCGCGGTGTGATCGCCGGCCTCACCCGGTACGTCACGAAGGCGCACATCGCCCGTGCCGTCCTCGAGGCCACCGCCTGGCAGACCCGCGAGATCACCGACGCCATGACCAAGGACTCCGGCGTCGAACTGGCGGCCCTCAAGGTCGACGGTGGTATGACCTCCAACAACCTGCTGATGCAGACGCTCTCGGACTTCCTGGACGCCCCCGTGGTCCGTCCCATGGTCGCCGAGACGACCTGCCTCGGCGCCGCCTACGCCGCCGGCCTGGCCGTCGGCTTCTGGCCCGACACCGACGCCCTGCGCGCCAACTGGCGCCGCGCGGCGGAGTGGACCCCGCGGATGCCCGCCGACCAGCGGGACCGCGAGTACAAGAACTGGCTCAAGGCCGTCGAGCGGTCCATGGGCTGGATCGACGACGAAGACGCCAGCTGACGCACCAGCTGTCGAATCGACGAGGAGCTGAAGAGACATGAGCACCCTGCAGAGCGTCCCCGCGCTGGGAACGCACCCGACCGCCGGCTCGAACCCGAGCCGCGCCGAGACCCGTGAGCAGCTGGCCAAGGCCACGTACGACCTGCTGGTCATCGGCGGTGGAATCCTGGGCACCTCGGTGGCCTGGCACGCCGCGCAGTCGGGTCTGCGGGTGGCCATGGTGGACGCCGGCGACTTCGCCGGCGCCACCTCCTCCGCCTCCTCCAAGCTGGTCCACGGCGGTCTGCGCTACCTGCAGACCGGCGCGGTCAAGCTGGTGGCCGAGAACCACCACGAGCGCCGGGTGCTGGCCAAGGACGTGGCCCCGCACCTGGTCAACCCGCTCACGTTCTACCTGCCGGTCTACAAGGGCGGCCCGGTGGGTGCGGCCAAGCTGGGCGCGGGCGTCTTCGCCTACTCCGCCCTCTCGGCCTTCGGCGACGGCATCGGGAAGGTCATATCCCCGGCCCGTGCCGTCGCCGACAACCCCGGCCTGAAGACCGACAACCTCAAGGCCGTCGCGGTCTACTACGACCACCAGATGAACGACTCCCGCGTGGCCGTGATGACGGTCCGCGCGGCCGTCGAGTCGGGTGCGGTCGTCCTCAACCACGCCGAGGTCACCGGCCTGCGCATGACGCGCGGCCGGGTCTCGGGCGCCGAGCTCAGGGACCGCCTGGACGGCACCGAGTTCGGCGTCGACGCCCGCGTCGTGCTCAACGCCACCGGCCCGTGGGTGGACCACCTGCGGCGCATGGAAGACAAGCACGCGCTGCCGTCGATCCGCCTCTCCAAGGGCGCGCACATCGTCATGAAGCGCAAGTCGCCGTGGAAGGCCGCCATGGCCACCCCGATCGACAAGTACCGCATCACCTTCGCCCTGCCGTGGGAGGACCAGCTCCTGCTCGGCACCACCGACGAGGTCTACGAGGGCGACCCGGCGGACGTGCGCGCCACCGAGTCCGACATCCAGCAGATCCTCGACGAGGCGGCCTTCTCGGTGAAGGACGCCGACCTCGACCGCTCCCTGATGACGTACGCCTTCGCCGGCCTGCGCGTCCTGCCGGGCGGCCCCGGCGGCGTCGAGAAGGCCAAGCGCGAGACGGTCGTCTCCGAGGGCGCGGGCGGCATGCTGTCCGTCGCCGGCGGCAAGTGGACCACGTACCGCCACATCGGCCGCGTGGTCATGGACAAGCTGGCCAAGCTCCCCGGCAGCCCGCTGACCGAGGACATGGAGCCGGTGAAGTCCCTCGTGCGCCGCGTCCCGCTGCCCGGCGTCGCCAACCCGAACGCCGTCGCGCACCGCCTGCTGGTGGACCGCGAGCCCGGCGCCCGGATGGACCCGCTCACCGCGCGCCACCTGGCCTCGCACTACGGCTCGCTGGCCTTCGACATCGCCCGTCTGGCGAACGAGGACCCGGCGCTGGCCGAGCGCATCCACCCGGACGGCCCGGAGATCTGGGCGCAGGTCGCCTACGCCCGTGACCACGAGTGGGCCGAGACCGCGGACGACGTGCTGCGCCGCCGTACGACGGTGACGGTCCGCGGCCTGGACGACGACTCCGTGAAGGCCCGCGTCGAGGAGATGCTGGCCCGCAAGGCATAGCTCGTACGCAGGTGGGGAAGAGGGGCGGTTCCGAGGGGAACCGCCCCTCTGTCGTGGGCTGTGGCCGCCGACCCCACAAGGCTTAGGCTTTCCCACGTACACAAGGAACTTCGGAAGGAGACCTGGGTGATCGAGCTTGAGGGCGTGCCCGAGCTGATCGACCCGGTCATGGTGGCCGCGTTCGAGGGCTGGAACGACGCGGGTGACGCCGCCTCCGGTGCGGTGGCGCACCTGGACCGGGAGTGGAAGGGCGAGGTCTTCGCGGCGCTCGACGCCGAGGACTACTACGACTTCCAGGTCAACCGGCCGACGGTGTTCCTGGAACACGGGGTCAGGAAGATCACCTGGCCGACGACCCGGCTGTCGGTCGTCCGGATCGGCGGCGCGAAGCCGCGCGACCTGGTGCTGGTGCGGGGCATCGAACCGTCCATGCGGTGGCGGTCGTTCTGCAACGAGCTGCTCGGTTTCGCCCACGAACTGGGCGTGGAGATGGTCGTCATCCTGGGCGCGCTCCTCGGCGACACCCCGCACACCCGGCCGGTGCCGGTCAGCGGGGTGACGTCCGATCCGGACCTGGCGCGGACCATGGACCTGGAGGAGACCAAGTACGAGGGCCCGACGGGCATCGTGGGCGTGCTCCAGGAGGCCTGTACGCACGCGGGCGTCCCGGCGGTGTCGCTGTGGGCGGCGGTGCCGCACTACGTGTCGCAGCCGCCGAACCCGAAGGCGACGCTGGCGCTGCTGAACCGGCTGGAGGACCTGATCGACATCCGGATCCCGCTCGGGGAACTGCCGGAGGACGCGCGGGCCTGGCAGCTGGGGGTGGACCAACTGGCCGCCGAGGACAGCGAGGTGGCGGAGTACGTCCAGACGCTGGAGGAGGCGCGGGACACGGCCGACCTGCCGGAGGCGTCGGGGGACGCGATCGCGCGGGAGTTCGAGCGGTACCTGCGGCGGCGGGATCCTTCGGCCGGCGACGGGCCGGGGGACGGGTCGTACCTGCGGGACACCTCCGGTGGGGTGGGGCGGGCGCCCAAGCGCAAGCCGGACCCCGCGGGGGACGAGCCCCCGGCGACCCCGCCGGAGGAGCCGGGGGACGACTCCCCCGAGGGCTAAGGTCCCCTACCCGCCCTTCGCCCGTTCCCTGGGGGCTCCGCCCCAGACCCCCGCGCCTCAAACGCCGGCGGGGCTGGATATTGCCGCTGCGCGGCAATTCCAGCCCGCGCGGCGTTTGAGCGCAACGGGGTCCGGGGCTCGCCCCGGAACTACAGGGCCACGCCCAGGAGGGCGTCGACCGTGCGGGAGACCAGGCCGGGGGCGGTCTCGTCCGTCTCGTCGGAGGCGAGCTGACGCTCGACCCAGCGGTCGACGGCCGCGAGGGCCGCCGGGGCGTCGAGGTCACGGGCGAGGGCCTCGCGGACCTCCTCCACCAGCGCCTCGGCGGAAACGCCGTCCGGCCGGGACACGGCCGCGCGCCAGCGCGCCAGGCGGGCCTCCGCCTCGGCGAGGACCGCGTCCGTCCACTCCCAGTCCCCCCGGTAGTGGTGCGAGAGCAGCGCCAGGCGGATCGCCGCCGGGTCCACTCCGGCCCGCCGCAGGGCGGAGACGAAGACCAGGTTGCCCCGGGACTTCGACATCTTCTCGCCGTGCAGGGCGACCATGCCCGCGTGGACGTACGCCTTGGCCATCGGGAACTCGCCCGTCAGCGCGTGCGCGTGCGAGGCGCCCATCTCGTGGTGCGGGAAGGCGAGGTCGGAGCCGCCGCCCTGGATGTCGAAGCCCATGCCCAGGTGCTCCAGGGCGATGGCCACGCACTCGATGTGCCAGCCCGGACGGCCGCGCCCCAGCGAGGCGCCGTCCCAGCTCGGGTCGCCCGGGCGGGCGGCCATCCACAGCATCGGGTCCAGGGGGTTCTTCTTCCCCGGGCGGTCCGGGTCGCCGCCGCGCTCCGCGGACAGCAGCCGCATCGCCTGGGCGTCGAGGTTCGAGACCCCGCCGAAGTGCGGGTCGGACTCCACGGAGAAGTAGACGTCGCCGTCGAGCTCGTACGCGGCGCCCGCGTCGCGCAGCCGCTCGACCAGCGGCACGATGCCGGGTATGGCCTCGACGGCGCCGATGTAGTGCTGCGGGGGCAGCATCCGCAGGGCGGTCATGTCCTCGCGGAAGAGCGCCGTCTCGCGCTCGGCGAGCTCGGTCCAGTCGTGTCCGTCGCGCAGCGCCCGCTCCAGGAGCGGATCGTCCACGTCCGTGACGTTCTGGACGTAGTGGACCTGGCGCTTGTTGTCGAGCCACACGCGCTGCACGAGGTCGAACGCGTTGTAGGTCGCCGCGTGACCGATGTGGGTCGCGTCGTACGGCGTGATTCCGCAGACGTAGAGGCGGGCGACGGGACCGGGGTCGAGGGTGACCGTCCCCTGGGTCGCGGTGTCGTGGATCTGGAGGTCGCGGCCCTTGCCGGGCAGGGCGGGGACCTCAGAAGCGGGCCAGGCATGCATGCTTCGAGCCTAACCGGACGACTGTTCCGGAAACGAATGGGAGGCGCACTGTTGGCTTGATCCACGCCCTTGCGTCGCGGCTGGATCTGTGCGTCCGGCTCGTACGGGCGACCGCCCTGCTCAGACGGGCGGCCAGGGGATGGACGGCCACTGTCCGGAGGGCTTCGGATGCGTCCCGCTGCTCAGCAGGAGGGCCACGCGGCCCCGTACGGCGGCCAGCTCGGCCTCCGTGATCAGTTCGGCCAGCCGGGTGGCGAGCGGGGCGTCAGCGGCCAGCTGGGCCTCCAGGGAGGTCAGCACGGTCCGCGCCTCGTCCGTCAGGGGCTCCCCCGCCCAGCCCCAGAGCAGGGTCCGCAGCTTGTCCTGCGAGTGGAAGGTCACACCGTGGTCGATCCCGTAGAGCCGTCCGTCGGGCGCGGGGAGCAGGTGGCCGCCCTTGCGGTCGCCGTTGTTGATCACGGCGTCGAGCACGGCCAGCCGGCGCAGGCGGGGGTCGTCGGCGTGGACGAGCAGGGCCGTGCGGCCCTCCCCGACCTCGGCGAAGGCGACCGGCTTCCAGCCCTCCCCGGCCTCCTCGCCCTCCACCAGCGCGAGGAGCTCCGCCTCCGGCGCCTCTCCGGCGTCGATCCAGTGCTGCACCATGCCCTCGCCGTACGGGCCGTCGCGCAGCACGGTCGTGGGCACGAGCCCCCAGCCGGTGGCCTCGGAGACCAGGTAGGCGGCGCGCTCGCGCCGGGCGAGGTTGCCGTCGGGGAAGTCCCACAGCGGCCGCTCGCCCTTGACGGGCTTGTAGACGCACTCGGCGCTGCGGCCCTCATGGGCGACGGTGCACAGCAGGACGGCGTTGGACGCCTCGGCGATCCGGCCGCGGACGGTGAGCTCACCGCGGGTGAGCAGCTCCTCTATCGGGGTCACGGCGCTCACGCCTGGCGCCGGTACCCGTTCTGGCGGGGGCACACGTGCCCCTCGGGGTCCAGGGGGAGGCTGCACAGCGGGCACGGCGGGCGGCCGGCGTTGACCACGTCCAGGGCGCGCTTGGCGAAGGCCCGGGCCTGGGCGCCGGAGAGCCGCACGCGCAGCATGGGCGGGCCGTTCTCCTCGTCCTGGAGGAGCCGCTCCTCGGCCTCGGCGAGGTCCTCCTCGGAGTCGGCGTCCAGCTCGACGAGCGCCTGGGCCTCGACGATCATCCGCTGCTGTTCGCCGTCCCAGGCGAGCGCCATCGTGCCGACCCGGAACTCCTCGTCGACGGGCACGTCGAGCGGTGCGGTGTCGGCGGCCTCGGTCGAGGCGACGGCGGGAACCGGGGCGTTGCCGCCGGTCCGCCGGACGACCTCGTCGAGCAGTTCGTCCATCCGCTCGGCGAGCGCCGCGACCTGGGTCTTCTCCAGGGAGACGCTGGTGACCCGGGGGCCCTGGGAGGCCTGGAGGAAGAAGGTGCGACGTCCAGGCAGACCGACGGTGCCCGCCACGAAGCGGTCCGGCGGGTCGTAAAGGAACACCTGACGGGGCACGACCGGTCTCCAAGTCTGGGGCAGGGGCAGGGCTGCGCGCGTGTGTTGGCCCTGCCACCCTACTGCGCCGTCCGATCAGGCCGCGCCCGCGCCGCCTCCCACGACGGCGTTGCCGCCGCCCTCGGCGGCGTTCTCCGCGGGGGGCGCCGCGGCCGGGATGAGGGGGGCGAGGTCCCCGGTGTCGCCCAGGCGCAGCAGGAAGGGGCGGCTGGGGGTGTAGCGGATCGCGGTGACCGAGCAGGGGTCGACGTGGATCCGCTGGAAGAGGTCGAGGTGCATGCCGAGGGCGTCGGCGACGACGGACTTGATGATGTCGCCGTGGGAGCACATGAGGAAGACGGCGTCGGCGCCGTGCTCCTCCTCGATCCGCGCGTTCCACTCGCGTACGGCGTCCACGGCGCGGTTCTGCATGGCGCGCATGGACTCGCCGCCGGGGAAGGCCGCGGCCGAGGGGTGCTGCTGGACGATCTTCATGAGGGGTTCGTCGGCGAGTTCGGAGAGTTTGCGGCCCGACCAGTCGCCGTAGTGGCATTCGCCGATGCGCTCGTCGGTGTGCAGGGGCAGGTCCGGGCGGGCCTCCAGCAGGGGGGCCAGGGTCTCCCGGCAGCGCTGGAGCGGGCTGCACACGGCGGCGGCCAGCGGCACCCCGTCGAGCCGTGCGGGCAGGGCGGCGGCCTGTGCGGCGCCGCGCTCGTCGAGGGCGACCCCGGGGGTCCAGCCGGCGAGCAAGCCTGCGGTGTTGGCGGTGGACCGCCCGTGTCGTACGAGGATCAGCGTGGCCATGGGAGCAGCCTAAGCGGTGCCGTCGGCGTGCGGGCGGGCCCGGGTGGGGGAAGAATGCCCCGCGTGATTGTGGACTGCGCGATGTACCGGGACGGCCGGCGCTCCGAGGCCCCGGGGGACCTTTCGGAGGCCCTGGCCCAGGCGCGCTCGGTCGGTGACGCCTTTCTGTGGATCGGCATGTACGAGCCGACGGAGGAGGAGTTCGAGCACGTCAGCCACGAGTTCGGGCTGCACAAGCTGGCGGTGGAGGACGCGCTGACCGCGCACCAGCGGCCGAAGCTGGAGGTGTACGACGACTCCCTGTTCGTGGTCCTGAAGCCGGTGATGTACGACGACGACGCGGACAGGGTGACCACGGGCGAGCTGATGCTGTTCATCGGCGACTCGTTCGTGGTGACCGTCCGGCACGGCGAGGGGGCCGCGCTGGCCGCCGTGCGCCGCCGGCTGGAGCACGAGCCGGAGGTGCTGCGGCACGGGCCCACGGCGGTGCTGTACGCGGTGTCCGACGCGGTGGTGGACCACTACATCGAGGTGGCGGCCGAGCTCCAGGCGGACCTGGAGGAGGTGGAGGCGGAGGTCTTCGCCCCGCAGGCCGCGGACACCAAGAACACCGCGGCCCGGATCTACGGGTTCAAGCGGCAGGTGCTGGAGTTCCGCCGGGCGACGAGCCCGCTGCTCCAGCCGATGGACCGGCTCGCCTTCGGGAACGTGCCGTTCGTCCACGACCACGCCCGCCCGTTCTTCCGGGACGTCGCCGACCACCTGACGAAGGCGAACGAGTACATCGAGGGCCTGGACCGGCTGCTGTCGGACGCGCTGGCGGCGCACCTGGCGCAGATGGGGGTCCGGCAGAACGACGACATGCGCAAGATCTCCGCCTGGGCGGCCATGGCGGCCGTGCCGACGATGGTCGCGGGGATCTACGGGATGAACTTCGAGCACATGCCGGAGCTCAGGGAGTGGTGGGGCTATCCGGCGGTGCTGGTGGTGATGGCGGGGCTGTGCCTGGCGCTGCACCGGATGTTCAAGCGGCGCGGCTGGCTGTGAGCCCCGCCGGGTTCAGGCGGGACCGGGGGCGGGTGCGGTGACGGGACGGCCGCCGAGCGGGTTCGTGCGCGCGGGCGGGCGCAGCCGGACCATGCGGTGCCAGCCGCTGAAGCGCTCGTACGCGTAGACCCCGCGGATGCCGGCGGCGAGCGCGGCCGCCTTGGGCGCGGGCCAGCGCAGCAGCCGGCCCATGTGGTCCATGACGGCGAGGCTGACGTCCCGGTAGACGGCGATCTCGGCGAGGGCGCTCTCGCGCAGCACCCGCTGGATGGTCCGGCCGTGCCCCTGCCGGGCCAGGCGCAGCAGCTCCTCGTGGCAGTAGGCGAGGTGGTCGTCCTCGTCGCGGCTGATCACCTTGACGGCCTTGCCGACCTCGGGGTGGGCGGCGAAGTGGCGCAGCAGCATCACCATCTGTTCGGCCGCGCGCTGTTCGGTGACCCGGCTGTGGGCGAGGTAGACGACGATGTCCTCCTCGCTCAGCGGCTCCTCGCGGCGCAGTTTGTCGTGGGCCAGCCCGATGCCGCGGCGTTCGAGGAGCATCGTGTAGTCGGTCTCGGGCGGGACGGGCACGGCGGGCAGGCCGCGCTTGCTCAGCAGGGCGCGGAAGATCCGGCCGTGCTTGTCCTCGTCGGCGCCGTGCCGGGTGATCTTGGGGGCGAGGGCTCGCATGCCGTCGGGGACGAGGGCGGCGATCCTGGCGTTCTCCCAGCCGCCCTGGGACTCCCCGCTGGCGGCGATGGAGCAGAACAGCTGGAAGGAGTCGTCGTGGTCGACGATCTCCTGGAACAGGCTGCGTGCGGAGAGCATGGAACGAGTCAAATGCGGATGGGGCGGGCGGGCAACCGCGGGGTCCCGGGACTCGGCCGAATGAACGAAACCTCCGCCCGGACCGCGGGGCGTAACCCCGGGGGCGGCCCGCGCGTTGTTCGCTGTGTCGGCCGTGGCGGGGAAGACCCCCCGAGCCCCCACCACGGCCGCAGACTCCTTTTGGACGCCGCCCTCGCACGACTGCGCCGGCTTCGGACGGCTGCGCCGGACTCCGTCCGGCGGTCGCCGGGCGGCGGGCCCGTTCAGGGCCGCGCCGCGTCCTCCCGTCAGGCCAGGCCGGCCAGCTCCAGGGCCTCGGTGCCGGCCCGCAGCGCGGTGAGCCGCTCCTCCCGGGTGAAGCCGGCCGGGGCGAGCGTGAGGGTGGTGACCCCGGCCTCCGCGTAGGCCCGCATGCCGTCCGCGATGCGCTCCACGGAACCGAGCAGGGTGGTGGAGTCGATCAGCGAGTGCGGGACGGCGGCGGCCGCGCCGTCCTTGTCGCCGCCCAGGTACTTGGCCTGGATCTCGGCGGCCTCCTTCTCGTACCCCATCCGCTGCGCGAGCTGGTTGTAGAAGTTCTGCTTGGGGCTGCCCATGCCGCCGACGTACAGGGCGGTGTACGGGCGGAACATGTCCGCGAGGGCGGTCACGTCCCCGCCGACGGCCAGCGGGACGGTCGGGCAGACGTCGAAGCCGTCCATGGTCAGCCCGGCCTTCGCGCGGCCCGCGCGGATGTGGCGCAGGGCCGTCTCCTCCAGGTGCTCGGCGGCCGGGAAGATCAGCAGGGCGCCGTCGGCGATCTCGCCGGTCTGCTCCAGGTTCTTGGGGCCGATGGCGGCGATGTAGAGCGGGATGTGCGGGCGCTCGGGGTGCACGGTCAGCTTGAGCGGCTTGCCGGGGCCGCCGGGCAGCGGCAGGGTCCAGTGCTCGCCGTCGTGGCTGAGGCGCTCCCGGCTCATGGCCTTGCGCACGATCTCCACGTACTCGCGGGTCCGGGCGAGGGGCTTGTCGAACTTGACGCCGTACCAGCCCTCGGAGACCTGCGGGCCGGAGACGCCGAGGCCCAGGCGGAAGCGGCCCTTGGTGAGGGAGTCCAGCGTGGCGGCGGTCATGGCCGTCATCGCGGGCTGGCGGGCGGGGATCTGGAAGATGGCCGAGCCGACGTCGATCCGCTCGGTCTGGGCCGCGACCCAGGCCAGGACGGTCGCCGCGTCGGAGCCGTAGGCCTCCGCCGCCCAGCACACGTCGTAGCCGAGGCGGTCGGCCTCCTGGGCGACGGCGAGGTTGTCGGCGTCCATGCCCGCACCCCAGTAGCCGAGATTGATGCCGAGCCGCATGTGTCGTCCCCTTACGATGTGCCGGTTTACCGCTCAGTAACGTAGGTCTGCGCAGGGACTCTAGCGCGCCCGACGGCCTCGCGGCAGTGCCCCAGTAGTCTCAGCGCTCATGGAGCAGAGGCATCTCGGCCGCACCGGACTGCGCGTCTCCCGGATCGGCCTCGGCACCCTGACCTGGGGCCGCGACACCGGCGAGGAAGCCGCCGCCGAGCAGTTGAAGACGTTCTGGGAGGCGGGCGGCACACTCGTCGACACGGCCGACGTGTACGGCGACGGGGAGTCGGAGTACCTCCTGGGGCGGCTGGTGGGCTCCCTCGTCCCGCGCCGGGACCTGGTCATCGCCACCAAGGCGGGCAGCGTCCCGGACCCGGGCCGGCGCTTCAACGGCTCGCGCGGGCACCTCCTGTCCGCCCTGGACGACTCCCTGGACCGGCTGGGCACCGACCACGTGGACCTGTGGCAGGTCCACGCCTTCGACCCGGAGACCCCGCTGGAGGAGACCCTCCAGGCGCTGGACCTGGCGGTGACCAGCGGACGGGCCCGCTACGCCGGGGTCTCGAACTTCAGCGGCTGGCAGCTGGCGAAGGCCGCGACCTGGCAGCTGGCGGCCCCCGGCGTACGGACCCGGCTGGCCTCGACGCAGATGGAGTACTCGCTGCTCCAGCGCGGGGTGGAGCGGGAGGTCCTCCCGGCGGCCCTGGACCTGGGCGTCGGCCTGCTCCCCTCCTCCCCGCTCGGCCGGGGCGTCCTCACCGCCAAGTACCGCGAGGGCACCCCGGCGGACTCCCGGGGGGCGTCGGCCTCCCTGGCGGCCTTCGTGGAGCCGTACCTGGACGAGGCGGCGGGCCGGATCGTGGACGCGGTGGTCACGGCCGCGCAGGGCCTGGCGGTGACCCCGCTCCAGGTGGCCCTGGCGTGGGTCCGCGACCGTCCCGGGGTCGCCGCCCCCATCGTCGGCGCCCGGACGTCGGCGCAGCTCGTGGCGGCGCTGTCGGTGGAGGCCCTTAGTCTTCCGGAGGAGATCCGCCGGGCGCTGGACGACGTGTCCGCGCCCGTGCACCGCTACCCCGACCAGGACTGGAGCACGCTGTGAGCACGGACCCCGAGACGACGCCCGAGGCCACACCCCCCGGGACGGATCCCGAGGCCTCCGGCACACCGGGAACCCAGGAACCGCCGCCCGAGACCGACGCCGGAGCCGAGCCGGAGGCCCACGCGGCGCCGGAAGCTGAGGCCGGGGCGGAGCCGGAGGCCGGGGTCGACGCGGCACCGCAGCCCGAGGCGGAGCCGGAGGCCGGGGCCGGGGTCAGTGAGGCGCAGGCCGAGTTGGCCGCGCAGCGGGTCGAGCGGGAGCGGATCGCGCGGCGGAAGGCCGAGCGGGAGCACCCCGTCGACGCCGGCGCCAAGCTCAGCGGCCGGGCCGCCGACCTGCTGGCCGCCGTACGGGCCGTGGAGAGCGGCGCCAAGGTGCCCGCCCTCACCTTCGACGAGGCCCCGCCCGCACCCCGCCGGGCCGCCCCCGCTCCCCCGCAGCCCCGCCCGCAGGCCCCGGCCCCGGCCCGGCCCGCCGGCGACGTCGGGGCCGTCCGGGCCGTGCTGGCGCGCGGCGG